>JANXSD010000109.1 GCA_025352785.1 Bacteroidota bacterium | reverse complement strand
AGTGGTCATCGAATTCGTACTCGCTATTTTTTAACGAATAATAAAAACAATACGAACCAAGAAGCGAAATCAGAGATCTATTATGGAGAATATTTATTTCAACATCACTTTAAAGATTTATTAACATGGTCGTTAGGATTAAGTGCGAGTAATTCAAAAGTGAGCGGCAATCTTTATAGTAAGCAATCAGGAGATAATAATGCTGCATATACGCAAGTTGACATGAAATATAAACGCTTTAATGTTTCAGCTGGATATCGTATTGAGCAAGGGAGAATTTCTTCAGAAAAATTAAAGGCGCAACAATTATTTCGAGCTGGCGCAAGTTATCAATTACTAAAAGCAACACATCTTCGCACCTCCTACGGACAAGGATTTAGATTTCCTTCGATAGCAGAAAAATTTATACAAACACAAGTTGGAAGTATTGTAGTATATCCTAATGATTCATTGAAAAGTGAAACAGGATGGTCGGCGGAAATCGGAATTCGTCAAGGAATAAAAATTAGCAATTGGCGTGGATTAATTGATGTAAGTTATTTTCAAACTGAATACAAAGATATGATGGAATTCACTTTTGGTGTTTGGGGAAAACCTACCGATCCATCAGGAGGATTTGGATTTAAGTCGACAAATATTGGAAATACTAAAATTACAGGATGTGAAATTTCCATTTCTGGAGATGGAAACATTGGACCCATTCATCAATTATTTTTAGCAGGATTTACTTATATTAATCCTATTCAAAAAGATTTTAATGATAGCCTTGACACTTTAAAGAATACTGCAAATTACAATGTATTGAAATATCGATACCGAAGAATGTGGAAATTCGATTCTGAAACTTCTTATAAAAGATTTAGCATTGGTTTGAGTGCACGTTATTATAGTTTTATGGAAAATATCGACAAAGTATTTGAAGGTGTAATTCCAGGTGTAAAAACTTATAGAGCAGCGCATCGAAGTGGAGACTGGGTATTTGATGCTAACTTAACATTTAAAGCTCGAAAAAATATGCGATTAGGAATCGTTGTGAAAAATGCTTTCAATCATGAATACATGACACGTCCAGCAGACCTTCAACCACCACGAAGCTTTGTAGTTCAATGTATGATTAATCTTTGATAAAAATAATTTGTGAAAGATCACCTTATTGTATTGAATAGTTTGCCAGCTTCTGCAATGGCCATATTTCCCTTTATATTAGTTCATCGATCTTCAATTCCTTTGGGTGAAAAATTATTAAATCATGAACGCATACATCTGCAACAACAACTTGAATTATTAATTATTCCATTCTATATTTGGTACGGATTAGAATATTTATTTTATATCCTCAAATTCAGAAATCATCATAAAGCATATCGCTCCATTCGATTTGAGAAAGAAGCATACTCTAATGAAATGAATTTAAACTATCTTAAAAACCGTAAACATTACAATTATTTACTTTTTTCTAAATAATATTATTTCAAATTGTGCTAAGTATGAATGAAATCTTGTGCTTTTATCATAGTCAGCATTATTTAACAAATTTTCGAAAAATATTTAATTGGGGATACGAGAAGAAATGAAGATATTTATCATAATTACAATTTCTTACGTCTATACGCACTGGCTTTATCGTAGTGAGGTGATAAATTCATAGAATCTTTATGAATTCATAGAGATTCTCAATTGAATACACTTACTTTTGCCCTGTGACTACAAACGCTATCATTTCCGTTAAGGATTTAAAGAAAAACTACGGCGAATTTCAGGCTGTAAAGGGAATTTCCTTCGATGTATATGAAGGAGAAATTTTTGGATTACTGGGTCCGAATGGAGCAGGAAAAACTACCACGCTCGAAATCATTGAAACATTACGGGAGAAATCTTCTGGTACCGTTCACCTTGCAGGAATGGATATCAGTAAAAATGGAAATGCGATCAAGCAAATGATTGGCGTACAACTTCAAGCAGCTGGTTATTATCCGAGCCTTACACTTGTAGAGTTGATAAAACTTTTTTCAGGACTTTATGATATCGAAACGGATGCAATGAAAATGTTGCGATCAGTTGGATTGGAAGATAAAGCAAAAGCAAAATACAAAGAACTTTCTGGCGGACAAAAGCAACGATTCTCAATTGCTACTACATTAATCAACAAGCCAACTATTATATTTCTTGATGAACCTACAACAGGATTAGATCCACAAGCAAGAAGAAATTTATGGGATTTAATTCGTACGATTCGTGATAACGGAGCAACAGTTGTTATCACCACTCATTACATGGATGAAGCCGAACAATTGTGTGACCGTGTTGCTGTAATGGAAGCAGGAAAAATTATTGCGTTAGATACTCCTGATGCACTTATTGATAATTTAATTGCTACCGGATTCGAGCGTAAAAAAGAAGTGAAGAAAGCAAATCTGGAAGATGTATTTTTAAGTCTTACCGGACAAGAGTGGAGAGACGAATAAATTAATTACTATTCACAAAATATTTAATTATTCTCACAGAGAACAAATAGAATTTTATGCCAAGAGAATATAGTCAATTTCGAGCAATGATTGCAATTGCAAG
>JANXSD010000099.1 GCA_025352785.1 Bacteroidota bacterium | reverse complement strand
CGCATATTAGATATTCCTTGTGTGTTTAGTAGCAACGGAGATGGTTTTTTATTTCACGATAGAACTGCAACCGATGGAAACATTGAAACGGAAATATCAATAGATGAATTTCCTTCGCCCGAACAACTTTGGGAAAAATATAAAAAGTACAAAGGCATAACAACGCCAATGGCTGAAAAGATTGCTTCACAAGATTACTATTTTGATGGAACAAACCGTAAGCCGAGATACTATCAGCAAATTGCAGTAAACAGAACTGTTGAAGCCATTGCAAACGGACAAAATCGAATTATTTTGGTAATGGCAACCGGAACAGGAAAAACATATACTGCTTTTCAAATCATACACCGCCTTTGGAAAAGCGGAGCAAAAAAACGCATTTTGTTTTTAGCCGACCGTAACGCATTAATTGACCAAACACGTAGAGGAGATTTCAAACACTTTAAAGATAAAATGACGGTAGTAAAGCACCGACAAATTGATAAGAGTTATGAAATTTATTTGGCTTTGTATCAAGGTTTATCAGGTACAGATGAGGATGCGAATATTTACAAACAGTTTTCGCCCGACTTCTTTGATTTAATTGTAATTGATGAGTGCCATAGAGGAAGTGCAAAAGAAGATAGCTCGTGGAGAGAAATTTTATCGTATTTTAAAAATGCCACACACATTGGTTTAACTGCCACTCCAAAAGAAACCAAAGAAACAAGTAACACGGAATATTTTGGAGAACCAGTTTATACATATTCATTAAAGCAAGGTATTGATGATGGTTTTCTTGCCCCATATCGTGTGGTAAGAATAGGTTTAAATGTAGATGCCGAAGGTTGGCGACCTAATCAAGGCAAAACCGATAAAGAAGGAAACGCAATTGAAGACCGAATTTATAACCGAAAAGATTTTGACCGAAATATAGTTATTGAAGAACGTACAGAAATAGTTGCAAAAAAATTAACCGAATTTTTAAAAGGGTACGACCGCTTCGCAAAAACAATTGTGTTTTGTGTGGACATTGACCACGCTGAACGTATGCGTACAGCATTAGCTAAACAAAATGCTGATTTAGTTGCCGAAAATTACAAATACATCATGCAGATTACCGGAGATAATGACGAAGGTAAACGAGAGTTAGATAATTTCATTAACCCTGAAGAAAAATATCCTGTAATTGCTACCACATCTGAATTAATGACAACTGGTGTAGATGCACAAACCTGTAAAGTAATTGTGTTGGATGCTAACATCAATTCAATGACCAAGTTCAAACAGATTATTGGACGTGGCACTCGTATTAATGAAGAGTACGGAAAACTGTTTTTTACAATTCTCGATTTTAGAAATGCTACCGATTTATTTGCAGATAAAGATTTTGATGGCGACCCAATAAGAGTTAAGCCAGTTGCACAAGAAGAAGATTTATCTTTAGTTGTAATTGAAGAAGAAGAAAATACCGTAACCGTTTTAGATGAAGTAACTGGCGAAGAAATCGTTTTTGAGAAAGCCAAAATTCGCTATCCTGAAGGTTCAAAGCTTGTTGGTAATTGGATTGCAAGAGAACCAAATACACACCGTGAAAAAGTGTATGTAAACGGAGTTGATGTTTCTGTATTGGTAAGCAGAGAAATGTATTTTGACCAACACGGTAAACCAATTACAACAAGTTTAAAAGACCATACCAAAGAAATTATAAAAGGACACTTCGCATCTTTAAATGATTTTTTAAACAAATGGAATAATACCGACCGCAAGGAAGCCATTATTGCTGAACTACAAGAGCAATGGGTAATGGTAGAAGCTTTATATGAAGCAGTTGATAAGCAAGTAGATTTGTTCGACTTGATTTGCCATGTTGCTTTTGACCAACCTCCTGTAACACGAAAAGAAAGAGCAAACAATGTGAAGAAACGCAATTACTTTACGAAGTATGGCGAACAAGCTCGCAAAGTTTTAGAAGCTTTGTTAGATAAATATGCAGATGAAGGGATTGCCAATATTGAAAGTATTGAAGTTTTAAGAGTAAACCCTTTTGACGAATTTGGTTCACCAACCGAAATAATAAATGAGTTTGGAAGCAAAGAAAAATATTTGCAAGCAGTAAAAGAATTAGAAATTGAATTGTATAAAACAGCATAAGAATTATGAGCAACATAGGAGGCATAATAAAAAGCATACAAACAATAATGTGGCAAGACACAGGACTAAATGGTGATGCACAACGCATTGAGCAATTGGGTTGGATGCTTTTCTTAAAAATATTTTCGGATAAGGATAAAGAATTAGAGTTGCTAGATGAAAAATATAAATCACCTATTCCTGATAAATTTCATTGGGTAAAAGAAAAAGGGAATTGGGCAGGAGATGATGAAGGAATGACGGGGGATGAATTATTAGAATTTGTTGACCGACAATTATTTCCTGCATTACGCAATTTAGATTTAAGCACAGGTAACCAACGTGCAGTAATTGTACGAGAAGTTTTTGAAGGCAACAACAATTATATGAAAAGTGGAATCAACATACGAAAGGTGTTGAACAAGCTAAATGAAATTGATTTTAATATTGCGAAAGACCGCCACGCTTTTGGTGAGTTGTACGAAACCATTTTAAAGGAATTACAAAGTGCAGGTAAAAGTGGGGAGTTCTATACGCCAAGAGCCATTACGCAATTTATTACAGATATTATTGACCCTCAACTTGGAGAAAAAATATTAGACCCTGCTTGTGGTACTGGCGGTTATTTAACCTGTGCCATTGAGCATTTAAAAAAACAAGCTAAAAATGTAAAGGACAGAAAAAGCATTGAACAAAATATTGCAGGTTGGGAATACAAACCGCTACCCTATTTATTAGCGACTACTAATTTAATATTACACGATATTGAAGTGCCAAATATAAAGTTTGGCGATGCCTTAGACCAACCATTAAGTAACTTCACAGAGAAGCACCGCGTGAATGTAATACTCGCAAATCCTCCGTTTGGTGGGATTGTTGCAAATAACAACGAAACAAATTTCCCACTAACTTACCGTACTAAAGAAAGTGCAGACTTGTTTTTAATATTGATGATACACTTATTAAAACAAGACGGGCGTGCAGGCATTGTTTTGCCTGATGGAAGTTTAACTGGTGATGGTGTAAAGCAACGAGTACGACAAAAATTATTGGAAGAGTGTAATTTGCATACTATCATCAGATTACCAAATTCAGTATTTCAACCGTATGCAACTGTTGCAACCAACTTATTATTTTTTGATAAAGCTTCCTCTCCTTCGGGGAGGACGGGAGGTGGGGCTACAAAAGATGTTTGGTACTATGAACACCGTATGCCCGAAGGCTACAAGGCTTATAATAAAACAAGGCCCATACAAGCAAAAGAATTTGACCCTATAAAAAAATGGTGGAATAAACGCAAAGAAAGTGATATTGCTTGGAAAGTAAATATTAAAACCATTATTGAACGTGGCTATGATTTAGATATTAAAAACCCAACTAAGCCTGCTGAGGAAAAAGAATATAACAGCGCTGAATTGATGAAAATGTTAAATGCTTCTTTTGATAAAAGCCATGAATTATTAAACCAACTTAAACAAGCTGTGAAATGAGTTCACAGTTAAAAATATCCATACGTTTTTTTAACGACTGCGAAGTACGGGCTGTTTGGGATGAGCATCAAGCTAAATGGTGGTTTAGTGTATTGGATGTTGTGGGTATTCTGAATGAAGAAAACGATTATAGCAAAACACGTAACTACTGGAAATACTTAAAAGCCAAATTAAAAAAAGAAAACAATCAGCTGGTTAGTGCCACTACCCAACTGAAACTATTAGCAGCCGATAATAAAAAGTATAATACCGATATGCTTGACAGCGATGGCGTAACTTCACTTGCTAAACACTTTCCCAATAATAGGGCAATGAAGTTTTTAGACTGGTTTTTATACAGTGATACCAGCATAGACGGGCAAAGTAAGAAAAAAGCTTACACCCTGTTTGAAAGCAATTTGATAAACGATTTTGAAGTAGGCACCACCAAGGGTTTGCAACAAATACACGCCTATTTGTTTGGCGGCTTGTATAATTTTGCCGGGCAACTAAGAGAAAAAAGTATTTCGAAAGGCGGTTATCAGTTTGTGTATGCGCAGCAGTTAAAAAGCACCTTGCATAAAATAGATGCCATGCCACAAACCACATTAATTGAAATAATTTTAAAATATACCGAAATGAACAAGGCTCACCCATTTATGGAAGGCAATGGCAGGAGCACAAGAATATGGTTGGATATGATGCTTAAAAAACAACTTAAAAAATGTGTAGACTGGAGCAAAATAAAAAAAGAACATTATATGAATGCCATGGTTATTAGTACAGTTGATTATACTGTTGTATTGCAACTTATTGCAAGTGCGCTAACCACTAAAATTAATGACCGTGAAATGTATATGAAAGGCATTGATTATTCTTATTATTATGAAGAAAATAATTAAATAAGCTGTAAAATGAGTTGGAAAAAAGTAAAACTTGGAGACTTGCTTACTGAAAGTAAAATTATTTCAGAAAAACCTAATCCTGACAAAAGAATTACGGTTAGACTTAAGGTTTTAGGCGTTGAAAAAAGAGGATTAGAAAATGAAGTTGAAGGCGCAACTAAGCAATACGTTAGAAAAGCAGGTCAATTTATATATGGTAAACAGAATTTTCATAAAGGAGCTTTTGGTATTGTACCCCTTGAATTAGATGGCTTTGAAAGCAGTTCGGATTTGCCAGCTTTTGATGTGGATAAATCTTGTTTGCCTGAATTTATTTTTTACTTTTTTAAACAAGGAAATTTCTATTTAGAGTTATCAAAAATAGCATCAGGCGTTGCAACCCAACGTATTAATACATCTCAATTATTTGAATTAGAATTGTTGCTTCCTGATATTAAAACTCAAAAACAACTCATTGCAAATATTCAATCATTAGAGAAAAATGGAAGTGAAATTTTAAATGAATTCACTTATCAACTTACATTACTAAAAAAACTCCGCCAACAATTATTACAGGATGCAGTACAAGGCAAATTGGTAAAGCAAGATAAAAAAGACGAGCCAGCAAGTGAATTGCTCAAGAAAATAAAAGCAGAAAAAGAAAAACAAATTGCAGAAAAATTTTTAAAAAAGGATATTGAATTGTCTCCAATAAAAGCAGAAGAAATCCCATTTCCTATTCCTGCCAATTGGGTTTGGTGTAGGTTTGGCGAAATTGCATATATAACAAGCGGAAGTACTCCTTCTCAAGATGCTTTTGTTGAAAATGGCATCCCCTACTTGAAAATGTATAATTTAAGAAATCAAAAAATTGATTTTTTTCATAAACCACAATACATAAAAAAAGAAATTCATAATGGTCAACTGAAAAGATGTAGAGCTTATTCAGGGGATATTATTATGAATATTGTTGGTCCTCCGTTGGGCAAAATTGCAATTATTCCTGATGATTTACCTGAATGTAATTTTAATCAAGCAGCTGTTCTAATTAGACCATTATATAAAGAGATGAATTTTTATATTTTTTGGTACTTAAATGAAATGTCGGAGATAAATTCTATTGACACAAAAGGTGTTGCGGGTCAGAATAATATTTCGGTTACACAAGCGCATAATATGAAAATCCCTCTACCTCCTTTAGCTGAACAAAAACGCATCGTTCAAAAATTAGATGAGTTAATGCAAAATTGCGATGATTTAGAAAAAAGTATTAAACAAAGTGCATTACAAAATGAAAAAATATTGCAACAGGTTTTAAGAGAGGCTTTGAAAAAAGAAACTGTTGAAGTATGATAAAAAAACTCTCTATACATAAAACTGCGACTTATATTGATAAAGTTGAAATTGAACCAACCGAAATAAATTATTTTTTCGGCAGTAATGGTACTGGAAAAACTACACTCACAAAAGTTGTTGCTGATACTGATAGTTATGCCGATTCAACTTTAGAATGGAAAACAACACCAACAGAAAAATGAGTTGGCTACAAATTGTAGTCAACTGCAATTAAAATGAACTAAAAAAATAAAAGCAATGAGCAACCAAAATTTAGTGCTTTTCGAAAGCAAGCAAGTAAGAAGATATTACGATTCTGAAAATGAAGTGTGGTACTTCAGTGTTGTTGATATTGTTCAGGCATTAACAGATTCAATAAATCCAACTGACTATTTAAAAAAGTTGCGGAAAAGGGACAATGAGTTGGGTCTGTTCCTGGGGACAAATTGTCCCCAGATAGAAATGCTAACACATGGGGGTAAAAAAAGAAAAACGCTTGGTGGAAATGTAGAACATATTCTTCGCCTTATCCAATCAATTCCCTCACCCAAAGCCGAACCCTTTAAACAGTGGCTGGCAAAAGTAGGATATGAAAGAATGCAGGAAATAGCCGACCCTGCACAAAGCCTTGATAGAGCAAGAGAGAATTGGCAAAAACTTGGCAGAAGTGAAAAATGGATTCAACAGCGTATGACCGGGCAAGAAACCCGAAACAAACTTACCGACTATTGGAAAGAAAGCGGTGTAGAAAAATCAGATGAGTTTGCATTGCTTACTAACATTATTCATCAGGAATGGACGGGACTTACGGTAAATAAACATAAAGATTTGAAGGGTTTAAAATCACAAAATCTAAGAGACCACATGAGCGAAGCAGAGCTAATCTTTACTGCATTAGCCGAACTTTCGACTAGGCAAATAGCTGAAACAGAAGAAGCCAAAGGTGTAAAACAAAATGCAGTAGCTAGTAAAAAGGGTGGTGCAGTAGCAAAAAATGCCCGAAAAGAATTAGAAAGCAAAACTGGTAAAAGCATAGTAACCGGTGCAAATTTTTTACCACCTAAAAAAGAAAACAAAAAATTAAAGTAATACTATTATACAACAGCAATAAAAATATGCTTGAGCAAAAAAAATGATAAAGAACACTTTGGTTATGAAGAAAGAAAAGCGTTAAGGCAGTTATCAAAAATGAGAATATTAAAATTAATTAGTGATAATGGAGAGCCTACCAAATCGCATAATTATAAATATATTTTTAAGAATTAGTAAAAAAATCATCATAGACACTCTCATAGACAAACTGTCCATGATGGCAAAAAAAATCAAAATATCACGCTCTCATAGACACTCACATAGACAAAGTGTCCATGTGAAGGGAGCAAACAATACTAAATATGCTTGAGCAAAAAAATATAGAAACTAAAATCGAAAAAAGTTTAAGTAGAGCATTACTTCTTGACGGAAAAATGGAACAGGGACTTTATAAATTTGAACTGGAGGAGCATATTGAATATTGGAAAGATGGGTTAAAAAAAGATAAGGAAGATTTTGTATTTATTGTAACCGTTAACAATGGAGATGTAGCTATGCTTTTAATTACTAAAGAAGTTGAATTATTTATAAATGAAAAAGCTCGAGAAAAATTAAAATTATTTTTGAAAACAAATTATCAATCAAATATTAACCTACTATTACCCAATATGGTAAAAGACCTTATTAATGATTGTTTTGCATTAACGGGCGCAAAAATTATTTGATGCTTGCAAAGAGGCTGGATTGCCTGAACCTGAAATAAAGGAATTTCAGGGCGGTTTTTTAGTAACTCTTTTTAAAAACAACTTAACCGATGAGCAATTGATTAAACTAGGACTTAACGAAAGACAGTTGAAAGCAGTAAATTTTGTGAAGGATAAAGGAAAAATAACTAATAAGGAGTATCAGGAACTGTTTTCGGTATCTCGAGAGACTGCATCAAGGGATTTAGGAGAGCTTACCGAAAAGGGGATTTTTGAAAATTCAGGTAGTAAAGGAGCGGGGTCATTTTTTAGGCTAAAATAATTGCGTCATAATTGCGTCAATTGCGTCAAGGTTGCGTCATAATTGCACCAATCGCACAAAATACGATTGATTATTAGCATAATATAAAATAATAGCAGATAAAATAGTAAATGATGGTCACGGAGCAACGGTAAAAGGCGTTACAAGGGATTATGTAAAAGATATAAAAATTCCGCTTCCATCAATCGAAGAACAGCAAGTAATTGTAAAAAGTATAGAAGAAGAAATGAAATTAGTAGCAGCGAACAAAAAACTAATCCAATTATTTGAAGCGAAAATAAAAAATAAAATAGCACAAGTTTGGGGTGTTAAAGAGGAAGTAGAAGCTTAGTTTCATAAAAAACAGTAAAAAAATCATCATGTCACACGACCCGATAAAACACATCAAATTTCTAAGACAAGCTTTGTCACAGGATAAATTTCTTTCTATCGGCTGGTACTGCACTTGCAGTTACTATGCCCAAAGAAGAATGGCCTCTGATTCCTGATGTAGAAAGGCTGACAAAATTTGTGCATTCCGAATTGAAATCAAAAATGGTAGAAGAACAAAACCCTTACGATAAACTATTAGAGGAATCATTTTCAAATCCAATTGCAAAATCAGTTAGTTTTTTTGTGGTAAAAGTTGTTCTTACATTTCCAATATGATCTGTTAATTCATTAAATGATTTTCCCTGTTGAACGATTAAGAAAACTAAGTTTACCCTATCCATAAATATTGACTTCTGTTTGTTCAGCAGTACTGGAAGTTTGATTGTAAATTGCCTCAATTGTACCTCTTCTATCTCTAACATACCATGTGTTAACAATAGTTGCATTTCCACCTAAATAACTATATACGGAAAAACTAAATAGGATTCTCAGGTAAGTAATTCCTAAATCTGTTTTTTGTTTGATTCAATAAAGCCAATTGTCTTAAAGAAATTTTCGATAAAAATTAGAGGTGGGAGCCTTTGCGTCCACAAAAGAGCTCATCAAATTGAAGGTCTCTTATTTTGACTAATTATTATTATTTTTCCTAGTTCACAGTTTTAAGGTCTTATCTTAATACCAAAAATCTTCTTTACAACTATTTTTGACAAGGATGATTAATAATACCTTAGAATGTTAGCAAAGTCATATTCGGTTTGAATACTTAATTTTGGCAACAATTAAATAATTAAGGTTCATGTTGATTTCGCTTTAAAGATTAGCTACCGATGGAAATTTACGATACAATAATAATTGGCTCAGGTGCAGGTGGACTTGCTGCTGCGATATGTTTGGCAAAAGCTGGTCAGAAAGTGTTGGTATTAGAACAACATTATGTGCCTGGTGGCTGGTGCCATAGCTTTCACTTGAACGGTCAGCGATTTAGTCCAGGAGTACATTATATCGGGCTACTGGATGAAGGTCAGTCAACGAATAATTTGTACAAAGGATTGGGAATTGCGAATGACTTGGTTTTTTTTCGGATGAATAAAAATGCGTATGAACACTGCCATTTGGGAGAACATATTATTGATATGCCTTCGGGGTTAGATAATCTATATCAAACATTAGCAATTCAATTTCCGAAAGAAAAAAAAAATCTCAAAAAATATTTAGATCTGGTAAAAAAAGTTAGTGATGAAGTGCAGTTGATTCCTAAGATGAAAACTTTTTGGGATCATGTTACCATTCCTTTCCGAACAAAACACATGGGGAAATATGGTTTGTTTAGTTTGAAAAAAGTAATTGATTGGCATATTAAAGATCCGCTCTTAAAAGGAGTGTTGAACATACAATGTGGTGACCATGGATTGCCCCCATCTCGTGCAAGCTTTCCCGTGCATTGTGTGTTGATGTATCATTATTTTCAAGGTGGCTTTTATCCGATGGGAGGCGGTGCAGGAATTGTTAAAGGAATGACCAATGCTTTTAAACGTCATGGTGGTGAACTTAGAGTTTCACAACATGTTAAACAAATTCTTATCGAAAATAAAAGTGCTGTAGGTGTAGAATTGACGGATGGAAGAAAAATATTTTCTAAACGTGTTATCTCTAATGCAGATCCAACGAATACGTATTTGAATTTAGTTGGAAAGGAAAATATTAGCGAGAAACTTTTCAAGAAACTTTCGAAAACAAAATATTCCGTCACTTCTCTAATTCTATTTTTAACATTGGATATGGATGTAAAAAAAGCAGGACTTGACTCAGGAAATATATGGTCGTTTCGTGATGCAGATATTGACACTATGTATGACGAATTGAAAGGCAGAAATCTATTAGAAGGGGATGATTTTCCTGCTGTTTTTATTAGTTGCACAACACTAAAAGATCCAATTTCTTTTAATGGAAGATATCATAGTTTTGAAGCAGTTACCTTTATTGAATACGATAGCTTTAAAGAATTTGATTTAGTAAATAATGATGATACCGGAGAATATGAAAATCGTAAAAAAATCATCATCAATAAATTTTTGAATAATGTTGAAAAGGTAATTCCAGGCGCAAAAAATTGTATTATTCAAGCTGAATTAGGCACGCCTAAAACTAATAAATATTATATCAAAACCACAAATGGAAATGTATACGGGACAGAAAAAACTTTTAATCAAGTAGGTCCATTCTCGTTTAAGAACAAATCAGAAATTGCGAATTTATATTTGTGTGGTGCAAGCACCTTATCACACGGGGTAGGTGGAGCAGCGCATTCAGGAGTGGAGACCGCTGCACAAATCCTAAACCTTAAATCAGATGAGTTGTTAAAAGATCACGAGAATCAGGAACTGAGAATTTACGATGCTGAAGATGCATTAACTTGGCCTCCATGGATACATCAAAAAATTGATGATAGAAAAAGGAGATTCAAAGAAATAAATCTTACACAAGATGAAATTATAAGTAGTCATCATCATCATTAATGACAAATAGCTATTGCATGCAACAACTAAATAAATTATTAAAAACCATAAAAATCATGAAATCAACATTAACAACTTTCATTCTTTTAATTTCGCTAACATTTTTTTTCGCCTGCACGAATGCACAAACGAATGGCGATAAATTATCTGTAAATGATTTTGAAAAAACGCTCAATACAACGCATGATGCCCAAATTGTAGATGTAAGAACGCCAGAGGAATTTAATAACGGTCACTTGAAAAATGCACTAAACATTGATTGGAATGGCGATAAGTTTGAAGCTCAATTAAAAAATCTCGACAAGAACAAACCGCAATTTGTTTATTGTTTGTCAGGAGGAAGAAGCTCGAGCGCCGCAGAATTAATGCGCAAAGAAGGATTTAAAAAAGTTTACGAAATGAAAGGCGGAATGATGGCTTGGAACTCTGCAAATAAACCAGTAGAAACAACTACAAATTTTCCTCCGCAAAAAGGAATAAGTATAACGGAGTACAACCAACAAATCATGAGCGACAAACTAGTTTTAGTTGACTTTAATGCGCCTTGGTGTATACCATGCCAGAAGATGGCACCAATGTTTAATAAAGTTGAGGAAGAGCAAAAAAGCCGCATAAAACTGCTTAAGGTAAATGTTGATCAAAATAAAGAGTTAGTTAAAACGATGGCCATAGAAAGCTTACCTACGATTATACTTTATAAAAATGGTAAGGAGGTATGGAAACACAATGGGATTATTGAAGAAAAAGAATTACTTACGGAAATTAATAAATGGTGATTTTAAAAAAATAGGATCAATTATAAATTATCATGTGATTGTTAAAAAAAAAGATGGGCTGCCCTCAATTTGCAGCCCATCTTTTTTTATAAACTGAACAATTATTGTTTTCTCAATAACCCTGATACCTGATCACTTTCAGAATACAAACGATAGTGATATAATCCGCTTGGCAAACCTGCTAATGAAATCTGAATACTATGTTCGCCAGAATTGATTATCCCTAGAGCATGTTCCATCACCAACTTACCAGTAACATCGTACACCGACAACATTAATGTTGTACTATTTTTTAAATAATAAGGAAGCAAAACATTATCATTTGTTGGATTTGGATAAGGGTTTGCAGATAAAATCGATGAATTATTATTTTCCTTAATAGCTGTTGCTAAATCATATTTTATTTGTGCTTGTTGTGCAGAAGATTGAATGTCTGCCAAATCTTGTCCTGCAACCATCGCAAATGCAACTACAACTGAATCATTTATTGCAAGAGTAAAAGGACCGGTACTTACCACATCAATTACATCATTCCCCGTTGTTGCGCCTCCTGCCGTTGCTCTATTAGTTGACAACGTAGTAAATTTATCAGCATCATCATAACCATTGCTTAAATCCGCACCACCAGAACCTCCAGTGATATTATCAACTCCATAATGAGTAAATCCACCGTTAGTTAAAAGTTTTACTCCAGCGTATAGCCCTGCAGCATCTGTGCAATACGCATATCCTAATTTTAAAGTAGGATCCTCATTAATCTTATTATTACTATAGTTTTGAATATCCCAATCATTAAATATTCCTGCAAATAAATTATTGTATGGTACAAGACCTGTATTTTTTATAGTGTATTCGAAAATATGAAATTTATTATTCGGCACTTGACTCCACGACATGGATCGATGTGAAATAGTTAATCCTAATTTATTGGGGGATTTTGAGTCATTAAAAACACCATGCGTATCAAAGTCTGACCATACAGAAGGAACATTTTGTTGGATTAATGCAAGCGGCATAAAATCATCATCAGTTAATCCGCTTGTTGCACCTCTTACATTATCAGAAACAGCGCCACTAATACCAACCATAAAGCCAGATTCATAAACAAGATTTCCCGTTTGATTTAAATCAAAACCTAATCCATCAATTGAATTTTCTGAATTGAAACATAATCTTCCTTTACTAGTATTTGTAGTATGTATATCATTAATTTCAATGTTAATATAATCTACATTTAAGGTAACATTAAAATATTGAAAATCACTATAGCTTCCATCATTAAATTGTAATTTGAATGTAACAATAGAATTTAATGGAGTTGAAGGGTTTATCTGTACAACAAATGGATCTAAAATATTATTAGTAGTTGCTAGCGTTGGTATTGCCCCAACTAAAGTATTCCCATCCAAAATTGTTACATAACTTGAAGTAGTACTAAGTGTAACACTTAAATTAGTTGTTGCATTTAAATAGTTAGTGATATCACCAACGATGCGCATCGTATCTCCGAGTTGCAAAATATTATTGTTACTATCAACAATTGAAATATTATCCATCCGTACTGATTTCGCATTAAGATTTGTTAATGCACTATATAAATTCACACGACCTTTTCCCAACATATTTGCATAAGGAATATTTCCTGAAATAGCATCAATATTATCGCAAGTCGCTCTTAACCGTTCTCCTATTTGACGTGCAGTATACGTGGGGAAAAATGATTTTACAATAGCTGCACAACCTGCAACAATGGGCGATGCCATCGAAGTTCCACTTTCATTAGCATAGGTGTTGTCATAAATCGTAGAATAAATTCCACTACCAGGAGCACAAACATCAATTGAATTTCCGTAATTAGAAAAAGATGCTTTAACATCACTTTGGGTAGTTGCAGCAACGCCCAATGTATTATCAAATGAACCAGGATAAAATGGTAAATTGCTATTATTATTACCAGCAGCTACCACTACGAGTGAGTTTTTGTTATATGTTGCATAATTAATTACATCTTGACCAGCTTGACCTCCACCAGATCCTCCCCATGAGCAATTTATAATTTGACATCCGTGATCAGCGGCATATCGAATTCCTTCATACGCTTGCGTTAGTGCGCCACTCGCATCAGCAATTTTAACAGGCAAAAACTTACAATTATAACCTGGCGAAGCAACGCCAATTCCGTTATTGGTCACCGCATCAGCACATCCTGAAACATGACTTCCATGTGAGCAATTACCGCAAGTCCCTACCAGAGGATCATTATCATTTTCACCTACATCCCATCCAGTAAAATTATCGATGTAGCCATCGCCATCATCATCTAATCCATTAATGGGATCTGCATAATTGTGTTTGATATTAGATGCTAAGTCTGGGTGATCCGTGTCAGTACCTGTATCCGTAATTCCAATTACAACATTGGTATCTCCTTGACTAATATTCCATGCAGAATATGCTTGAATATTGGTAAGAAAATACTGATTTCCGATGGATGGATCGTTGGGTGTGGATTGTGTATGAGGAATGAATTTAGGTTCAGCATAAACAACAATACCCGAATGCAAAAACTGATTTATTATCTTAACTAAATTGCCATCACCTTTATAATGAAGTATATAAATTAACGACAAATCAACCATTTTTTTTCCTTGCTCGTTAAACTCCCTTAAAGGAGGAACATCATGTGGAAACATCTTTTTTATTTCAACAATTGAAAATTGATTGATCAACTTTTGTAGTGCTATAATTTGAATATCATTTTCGCTACAAGATGACCTATATTCTGGTTTCACCTTTATAATGATGGTGTTTGCAAAGTAATCATTGGCTGTAACTCCAGGTTGTAATTGATACGTTGAAGCTGGATTTTGAATTAGAATGCCACCACCAATTGCATTTGAAACAATAAGAATACAGCAGGAAATAATGGAGATAAATTGTTTTGTCATGTTATAGATTAAATTCAATGTGTATACGAATATAGGACTTACAATCGTACTAAGGAAATGATTGAAAAAAAATGACAACTTCTAACTGATTTCTTCATCGAAAAAGCAGTTAGAAACTATATCTCATTTGCACTTTGATATCTGATTTATGGTTGCCTTGTACGGCCTCGCTAGCGCTTCCAATCACGGTCTTATTATCGTAAAGTGTTCTGCCGTAACGCATCCAGAAGTCTAAATTACGATTACAATGGTATCGAATCATCATATAATAACTGTTTCCCAAATAATAAGAAGCGGGGATGCTGGAAGAGCCTGGAAAATCCTGCTCATAAGCATATATTCTAGTGTCGTAACTATCGGTATTAAACATTTGATAACTTAGGATAATACTGATAGGTTTGCCCATTGGATGAAATTGCAACTCTTCAAGAAACAACGAACCCGTTTGCTTTTCGATTGAATTTAACTGTACCCACTCTACTCGACTAAGCATAGCAAAGGAAGCACTCAATTTAAAATGTGCATTAAATCGTATGTTGGTTTTAATTGTTGGTACTTGTTCGTCGATGCTATGCTCATGCAAGGTCTCATCACGAGGTTTATTTTGCCTTTTAATTCGAAGATAGATTTCTGTTGTTCTCGCAGGAGTGTATGTTATTTGACCAAGCCATTCAGAACCGTTTGTTGGAGCATCGACTTGATAACGTAGCCATGGAAATTTAAAACTATCAAAATAGAAAGCGATTTTAAAAACCCGAGAAGCAAGGATTTGTGTTCCGAAATAAAAGCCCTTTTCATTCTGTGTTTTTGTTCCTTCACGAAAAGGATTTGCATTTACCGAAGTATATTTAGGAGAAAAAGATCGATGCATTAAGGAAATAGAAACTTTAGGATCAAGAGCTGCTAAACATCCATTTATCGTTGCCATATTTCCTTCACGATCAAACGCTGATTCCCCAAAGAATTCGATATTCCTAAATTGCCAAGTATAACCAGCACTATAATTCATAGCATCTTTGCCGTACCAATTGTATAATTGGTAAAAAGCTTCTCCCTTTAAAAGCGGCTGCGAATAATGTGCTAATTCATACGTTAACTCGAATTTAATCGCGTTCTTTTGCCATTGCAGATGGGACCCAATTATTTCTTGATGAACTTTATTACGATCGGCAATCTCATATTCATTTCTATGTAATCCTGATGCACCTATGCTATTTAATTCATAAAGATTTATTAGTGTATCGGTGATTGTAGTATTTGCATCTAGCTTTCGATAACTTATCCAATTATCAATTGTTAAATTTTTATTGCCAACACTCAAGGCGAGACCTCTTAGAAAACTAAATTCATTGGAGGAGGTATAAGGTTTAATTCCAGCGGCTTGTTTTTTGATACTGATCACATCTGAAGATTTGCCAAACGACATCCCTGACCATGCTACTAACCCTTGACTAAATTGTACCTGATAATCGCCAATCGAAATTATTTTAATGTACTTCCCTGGGCGCATAAATAAATGAAAAGAGTAAAAATCAAATCCTGATTTTTGTGCACCGGCAAAAAACTGTTCGCCAGGATCTTTCTCAGCATTCAAACCCAAACTAAAGTACCGGCCTGCAACCAATCGGTATTTAAGTTTTAAATGATTAGGATCACCCATGTAGCGAGATGCATTGGTGCTTATATCAGTATAACCATTTTGCTTTTCCAAAACACGTTGCCATTGTAATGTTAATTGTTGCTTTCCTTGTTCCCATAAAGATTTAGGATGTAACCTCAAATCAAATAGTGGCTCAGAAATTTTAACATAAGGGAGAATTTGCTGTATAAATGCTAAGTCAAAACCATCAATACTTTGTAGTTCTTCTAACCGTATTAGTTTGCCAAATTTATTGATATGTAATAGTAGTCCGCCAATCTGAAGTGAATTTAGCAAACCAAAATTTTGCAATTCTTCATCACTAGAATTATTTAAATCGATTGGATTCTCTTTGTAAAAACTTAATTGTTCTTCCAATTCAGAAAAATCCGTTACCTGATCATTTTGTTCAGCAACTGATTCTAATCGTTGTGAATTATCAAGAATAGGATTGGATTGAGCGTTTACTTTTCCAACTGTAAATAATAAAAGAACAACAATACTACATGAAACGAATTCTATCTTATTTTTATTCATGGCTAGTAAAATTGTAGGTCATTGAAAGTGCGGGAGAAAATCCAAGTTGCTGATGATACGCACTTGAAATATCGACCTTGATTTGTCGCCAAACAAAGCCAAAGCCAAATGATTCCGATAAAGGTTTACTAGCCAAACCTCCTCGAAGAAAAAAGTGTTCTACAGGACTGTATTCAAGTGCTAGTCGAAAAGAAGGTGCTTGTTCTGAAATTTGTTCAGCTTGTATATAAGATGCCAACTTTTGAGAAAATTGGTATTTCAATCCTGCATAAAATCCAGCTGCTGATCGCCCTTCACTTATCTTGCCATTCTTTGGTCGAAGTGGATTATCAATGATAACACCCAACTGCATTGCAGAAGTCAATTTAATTTGAACACCTAATCTAGATTTTAATACCATTGAATTTCCAAGCACTTCACCCAAATGAATTCTTGTATAATGAATCGTTAACCCTGCCGAAATTTTATCGGAAAAAAATCTACTCCAACCAGCAAACAAATCTTGTTGTCGATATAATTCATAACCAAATTGTGAATAACCAACGCTTGGCACTCCACGATTTTTTGTTGGAAAATTCGCAACAAAAGATTGATGACTTAATTCCTTCGCTAAATAATTATTTTTGTAACTTATTCCTGCGGAATAGTTTTTTAAAAATGCTGTTCCTGCTGGATTTTGAAAGAGCGACCATTCATCTTGTAAATTAGCAGTACAGGCTGATAACGCCACCGACCTAACACTTACTTCCATTTGAGCAAAAGCACTTTTTTGCATACAAAAACAAAATAACCATAGGATTAATCGAAATATACTCTGTCCTTTTTTCATTCGTTAAAATTTATTTTCCTCATTGAAAAATGAAGGAGGTTGATGTTGAATTACTACCTAGAATTAAATATTTCCGATAATTACATTTTTATTAAAAATGTAATTAAAAATTTTTAGGAGTCGTAATAATTAAATTTAATGATGATTGTACACCATTTAAAATAATAAATATGTTTTCAGGAAAATTATTTTCCTCTTTTTGCTAAAACAACTTTACTTTTGCTTACAGGCACTTTTTTCTTTTTTGCATCACTTTTATTTTGTCCAACTTTCATTTCTTCGACAGCTTTAAGTACTTTGGATTTCAAGTTTACTTTAAATGATGAAATTCTATCAAGTAGATCCGAATCTCCTGTCGCTATCATTTGTGCAGCTAAAATTCCCGCATTTTGTGCAGCATTTAAAGCCACAGTTGCAACGGGTACTCCATTTGGCATTTGAAGTATTGACAGGATAGAATCCCAGCCATCAATACTATTACTAGATTTGATAGGCACACCTATCACTGGCAATGCAGTTAATGATGCAGTCATGCCCGGTAAATGTGCAGCACCACCAGCACCAGCAATTATTACTTTCAACCCTCTTGCTATCGCAGTGCGTGCATAGGTGTACATTAATTCAGGGGTTCGATGCGCAGACACGATTGACATTTCAAAATCAACATCTAATTCAGATAATACATCCGCAGCTTGTTGCATCACAGGAAGATCACTTTTACTTCCCATTATAATTCCTACTATGATTTTCTTGCTCATTTTTTTATGCTTTATGCTGTTGCGATTAATGTAGATAGCAATTAAATTTATCTATTAAAATCAATTTCTAAAAGCTACTTTATTTTCTGCTGATTTCAAATTTTTGAGAACTTTACGAAATGATGGAATATTTATTTTAATTTTCTTAAATAACATTTAATATGCACTCATTTAGTCTTTACAGAAATTATTTTTTGAACCTTTTTTGCTTTTATAATTGCATTAACTAAATGTACATCCGTTATTGTTATATGACCCATTTTACGAAATGGTTTTGTCATTTTCTTTCCATACAGATGTACGTATACTTCTGGAATTGCCAGAACTTCTTCTAGACCACAATAATCCGCTTCTCCCGAAAACCCTTCGGCACCTAATAAATTTATCATTACGGAGGGTCGTGTTATTGAAGTATCACCAAGAGGTAATCCAAGTATTGCGCGAAGATGTTGTGCGTATTGTGAACATGCATTTCCTTCAATCGTTTGATGCCCGCTATTGTGTGGACGAGGCGCAATTTCATTCACTAAAATTTCTCCTTCCTTCGTCACGAACATTTCAACGGCAAGAATGCCGACCATTCCTAATTTCTCAATTATTAATCGAGCAATTCGTATTGCTTCTTCTGCTACATCATTTTCAATTCGTGCAGGACTACATAAAAACTCTACAAGATTAACATCAGGATTGAAGTCCATATCGACGGCAGGAAAATGTTTTATTTCGCCATGAATATTTCTTGCGACAATTACCGAAATTTCTCGTTCAAAATCTATCAGTTCTTCTAAAACACAAGGAGCATCAAATGCATTTTCTATATCTGCATTCGATTTAATTTTCATAACACCTCTACCATCATAACCTGAAGTACGAAGTTTCAACATTGCTGGATACTTAAAAGTTGCTACAGATAATTCACTTTTATCTTTTATCAATTGGAAATCGGCAGTTGGGATTCCATGTGAACTATAAAATTGCTTTTGCAATCCCTTGTCCTGCACCATTTGCAATATTTGTGGCTGCGGATAAATTAGCAATCCTTCCGCTTCTAACCGCAACAATGCTTTAATATTTACATGTTCAATTTCAACAGTTAACAGTTGAACTGTTTTCCCAAAATCATAAACTGCCATTTCGCTTTTGAAATCGGCATGAATAAATGTTTCTGTTAAATGCCGACATGGTGCGTTGGCATCAGGATCCATTACAGA
>JANXSD010000043.1 GCA_025352785.1 Bacteroidota bacterium | reverse complement strand
AATGGTCTTTTGCTTTGGCAATTTTTTGATAAAAAGACGCATTTAGAGCAAGTAAGTCGTGATCTTGATACAACAATGGCAGAAAAAGAATCGCTTTCTGCAGAGCTTCAACGCGTAAAAACGGAATACGAAAAGTTGAACCAAGAAAATGCTAGTTTGCAAAATCAGCTTTCATCGAAGGATGAAGAAATACGCCAGAAGATTGCTCAAATTCAAAAACTCATTAATTCTGGAGATGCTGTTCAGCTAAAGAAGGCTCATGAAGAGATGGCAGCTTTAAAAAATCTGAATGTGAATTATATTGGTCAGGTGGATTCATTGAAAACGGTGAATAAACAACTCAACGATCAGAATCACACATTAACAGAAAATCTAAATACAGCCACCACCCAAACACAAGTTTTATCAGAACAAAATTCTGTATTATCAAATAAAGTAGCTATTGCTTCTGTTTTAAAATCAGTAAACATGAAAGCACTTGGTGTTCGTTACAAAGGAAGTGGAAAAGAATTGGAAACAACGAGTGCTAAAAAAACAGGACGTATAAAAACTTGCTTTACAATCGTCGAAAACTTGGTAGTAGAAAAAGGCCCGAAGGATATTTTTATTCGTGTGATTAGTCCGGATGGTGCTGTGATGTCTACTTCTAGCGAAACATTTATTTACAATTCTCAAGCAACACTTTACACCACCAAAGAATCTATCATGTATGAAAATCGTAATACGGATCTTTGCGTTTATTGGGAAAAAGGAAGCTCTTATAATCCTGGAAAATATACTATCGAACTTTATTGCGAAGGGAATCAAATTGGGATTACAAGCTTGGAGTTGAAATAAATTAAAAATTACGAATTTTTGCTTTTCAATTAATTCTGAATCTTAACTCCGATAGCTATCGGATCTGAATCCTGAATTAAAAATAAGCGCGTACTTGTGCTCCACCAGTGTGGATGATATTTACTCCAGAAGGTTTTCGTCCATCGTAAGTAATATTTAGCTGTAAACTATTTCCAAGATTTCGTTGGATGGAAAAACCCCATGTTAAATTGGTTCCTGCTTTTAATCCTTCTAGCATTTCATAAGCGATAGATGAATTTACATCCGAGCTATATTTAATATTTACAAGGTTGAATTTTGCACTAACTATTCCACGTTTCACAGTACTGTATCTCCACTCCAATCCACCATCTTGTACCGTTGCTTTTTCTCCAAGACCTTCGGAAATCACATTGTTTTTTACTTCATTACGAAAGCTAAAACTTACACGATAAGTTGTGCCAGGTTGAAGATTTATTTTTTCAGAAATACTATACCTATTAATTTCAAAATCTCTCGCTTTAAATGCTTCCGAACGACTTTCTTTAATTCCTGATTCAACCGATGTTTGTGATCCAACCCATTGCGTAATATTCCATCTCACTACTCCCGTATACGTTCGATTACTTCTTGCTTCAATGCCATTACTTAACAACTGTCGTGATTGTTGATCTTGATATGTTATGTCGGCACCAAATGAAGGACTACTTCTGTTGTAATATAAAGTATGACGACTACTTGATTGTGTTGTAAGTAATAACGTATCTGGAATACTTCGAGGAAAAGGATTCCAACCATCAACACCTTTCACATTCGCAATGCGATTATCAAATCGCACAGATGTCTGCAATGAAAATTTAGTAAGTAATTTATACCTAGTACTATTTTGAAAATAAGATGCTGGCAATAAATTTATAACTGCATTATATTGATTAAAAAATACTTTTACATAATCGTCAGTTGGTGTAAATATTCGAATGTAATTTGCTTGATCTTGAAAAGATGCAATTTCAAATTCATTCAATTGCGGAATACCATCGGCATTATAATCATTCCAAGAATACGTTCCTGTTCCTTGTGCAACTACAATATAGGAATATAATTTTTTCGGTTCTCTTCCAGTTCCACCCTCGTAAAAAGTATTGAATTGCAATGCGCCTTTCCAAATAGTTAAACTATAATCTACTCTTCCTCCCACACTTTCCTCTTTCTTTGCAGTCGTGATAGTTGTATCTGTTACCTGCAAGTTTCGATAATTTATTTGTCCTGATAATTTTTGTTTTTCTTTAACTAATGCCGTTGTTACGGAAAACATATCAGCAACACTTGCTTCACTAAATTTATTTTGTTTAATGCCATCATCAAATCGTTTACTTGCAGAAATTTTCAATGGTATTTTTGTGGTGTCAGGTCGTTGAAGATATACTTCAGCGATGCGAAAGCTGAAGGCTCCTGGAGTGATGCTATCTGTTCCAGGAAATTTTGTTTCATTTCGTTCTTGCTCAAAATGAAACCCGGGAATCCAATTACCAAATCGTTTATTCACCTCTTCACGATGACGAAGAAAGGAACTTTTAATTATTGTCCCGGATGTATTTAAAAGACTTGCATCTGCCTTAACAAGCATTCCTTTATTTTTCCATTGACCTCCTAGTGAATTCATCAACCCTTGATATTGTGTATCGTGTAAATAGGAGCGCAAACTATAGTGAAGATCTCCTTTAAGTGGATGACTAATTCCGAATTGTATGGCAGTGATAAATTCATTACCAGGAACAGTGAGCAATGAAGTATTCCAATCACGAATAAATTCTATAGGTCGGTAATTTTCTACAGGAACAAAATTTTTATCAGTAACTTCCGACTGCACGCTACTTATTAATCGCCAACCATTTATTGAATCTTTTTTCAATGGCTGACTATGTTCCAACGTTAGGCGCGCTGCCGCACCTTTATCATTATCCTTATCTAATTTTGAAAAACGATTAATGTCATTTTTAGTTCCAACAACTTCAATTCCGACTTTCGTATTTTGAGTGAAATCATATCCTCCACTCACCGTTATCATCTGTCGTTGTTTAGGACTTATCAATTGTACTTTGGGTTCATAGGTACCTTGTGGAATATTATTTAACGGCGCTATCCAATTATATACTTTTCCATTGGCAAGTCCAGTTTCTAAAATATAATTCCCATTTCCTGTTCCAACATTTGTAAATCCAACTCTAAATTTTGCACTATCACTATTTGTTGAATAAAGATAAACGGGACTATAATTAATTGCATTTACAACGGTGTCAATTCTTGCATAAAGAATTTCATTAACATTAAATGTTACGCTATCAACATTGGGCGCATACGCTTGTGAAAGATTATCGCCAGCATTTGATAATATTAATTTATCCGCATTCGAAAGATTTTGTTGCAGTGGTTGGTTTTTGCTATCCTGTTCTGAATATACATTAATTGCTGATCTCCATTTTTTTTGTTTCCACCCTACCGATCCTGTTAATATTGTTCGTGCGAAGGATTTATCTGAGTACTGGAATTCTACAACAATACGAGAATCTTTCGTGATAATTCGTTTGGTAGTAAATGTAACTTCTGCTGTATTATAATCAATAATATAATCACGATCCTGACCACGATCTAATAGTGCACCATCTAAATAAATTTTTTCTGATCCCGAAAGAATGATAATAAAATTTTCGTTTTCTGCACCACGTAATCGATACGGCCCTTGGTTAGATTCGATGCCATTAAAAGTATTACGGGCAAATTTTCCTTTGGAAACAGCAGCACCAATGGATATATTGAGTAATCCTGATTTACTTTTCATTGGTTGCGCTAATCCTGAATAGCTATATAAACCCCCTTGACCTTTTTTATAATAACGCATAAAATATCCGTCAGGATTTTTTACTTCAAAATCACCAGCGATTAATTTATGATGTGCGTTATTTAATTGGATATATACTTTATCAAACTCTTGCAACTGCTGCGTATTTCCTTCGGCTTGAATTGGAACATTGTCATCAGTGATGGCTGCTAATATTTCAACATCATTAGAAAGTTTTCCTGCTAGTTGCAAATTAAGACTAGAGTTCACAACTGCATCTTGATTGTTTCCGATTGTGATTCCTCTGGAAATACTTCCTGATCGTGACAATCCCTGCATACCGAAAATATTTTGTTGTGAATTACTAGGTTGTTCAACAAGAAAAGGATCCGTTTGATTGACGCTATTTTTCTCCATGAGTGTTCGATCACGAAGTTGATGTGATGCACCGAAAAGAATCGGAAATACGCGATAGCGTACAGCAATGCTATCATTCCGATTTCGATTTTTATTCTTAAAAATAAATCGTGCATTCACTGCATCCAAAGAAAACAATGTACTATCCAAATTTTGATCTTGATATCTCACTTGCAAACTGCCGGGAATAATGCTGAGTGTATCGAGAGTTACTGTATCCCTTAATGTTGGGATTAAATACATACGTAGATTACTTGTTACTTGCGCTGTAACACATGTCTCCCATAGGAGTAAAAGAAGAAGAAGTGAGTATTTTTTCAAGCGCTATGCAGAAGTGCTAAATTAGGAATTGCAAGCGCGCAAACCTCCACAATAACGTAATCAATTAAAGTAAATTGTTAGCGTGCAAATGTTAAATGTTTTAAAAGGCTTATTCTATGAAAAATGGAGTTTTTTTTACTAAGAATTGAATTAGTAATCTTGTTGTATATATTCGTAGTCTAAGAAATAAAAGGTGAAAAAAATAATTACTTACAATGTAAACGGCATTAGGGCTGCTATGAATAAAGGTTGGCTAGAGTGGTTACGGACAGTTAATCCCGATATCGTTTTACTTCAAGAAATAAAAGCAGAACCTGGTCAGCTAAACACCTCTCTTTTTGAGAACGATGGATATAAACATTATTGGCATCCGGCAGAAAAAAAGGGCTATAGTGGCGTCGCATTATTTAGCAAACAAGAGCCTAATGATGTGGTAATTGGGTCGGGAGATGCAGCCATTGACCGTGAAGGAAGAATTATTAGAGCCGATTATGGTGATACGTCAGTGATGAGCGTTTACATACCTTCCGGATCAAGTGGAGATGAACGACAAGCTTATAAAATGGAATGGCTTGAGTGGTTTGATGATTATATCAAGCAGTTAAAGAAAAAACGAAAAAAATTAATTATTGGTGGTGATGTAAATATTTGTCACAAAGCAATTGACATTCACAATCCGATTAGTAATGCAAAATCATCAGGCTTTTTACCTCAAGAACGTGAATGGGTAGAGCAATTTTTGAAGAGTGGCTTTATTGATAGCTTTCGTCATTTTAATTCGGAGCCTCACAATTACACCTGGTGGACTTATCGTCAAAATGCTAGAGAAAGAAATTTAGGATGGCGCATCGATTATATTTTTGCTAGTAATAATTTGGAAAGTCAGTTAAAACGCTCTGTGATATTACCAGATGTAAAACATTCGGATCATTGTCCGATGATGATGGAAATTGATTTTTAACTTCATATAAATTGATACACTTTCAAATCCTTTGAAAGTGATGATAAACAAAAAAGGGAACCGATATCTGGTTCCCTTTTTTGTTTATTATGATTTAGCTTAGTGCTGAATCATAATTTTTCTACTACTATTTCCTTTAGCACCTGAAAGACGAAGTAAATAAATACCATTATTAATATTTTTTACACTGATCGTTTTAATGCCATTTTTAATTCCAGAAACTGAATCGTTTAATAATACACGACCAGTTAAATCAAGCAATTGAAATTCTACATTTTCTGCATTAAAGAAATTGTAATTAATATTCAATTCTTCACTAACAGGATTTGGATAAATAGATAGTGAACGAATATTACTTTCGAATTCATTTACACCGATTGTAACAACCGATTGTATTCCGATACTATAAGATCCTATTGCTCCAGCATAACCATCTATCATAAAGTAATAAGTATTACCTACAGTTAAGTATAAACGATTCACGGCTGTATCACCAGTAGGGCCAGTAGGGCCAGTAGCATACGTATTATTTGGTCCGTTTAAACAATCTGTTGATTCATAAGTTAATATTCCTTGACACGCACCAACACCAGAAGGAGTGCTAAATGGGGCGATCCATGCATCGAAGCCACCTCCATCTGCACTCATCACTAAGTCAAATGAATCTGAAACAGCTGGCGTGTATTCAAACCATTCAGTGTTATTAGGTGTAGAACAATTAAAGCCTGCGGTAGTGACAGTTACATCTGATGGATCAGTTCCGAGAGCATTGGCTGTATTTCCAAAAACGAATGGACCATCTAAAACAAGTGAAGTGGCTCCACAAATAGTATCATTTATTGGAAATGGTTGCGCACTAATAACACCAATTCCAAATCCACCTACAGCTCCAGAATTACCATCAATCATAAAATAGTAGGTAGTTCCTGCAACTACCGGAATTGTAATATTAACTGTATCACCTGTTCCAGCAGGGCCTGT
>JANXSD010000156.1 GCA_025352785.1 Bacteroidota bacterium | reverse complement strand
GATGTAATTAGAATAGTGTTTAATTGTTGGTTGGTTTTGCTTGCGCCTTTTTCTTTGGTTCGTTTCTTTTTTGCGTAAAAAAGAAATGAACAAAAAAGATTAGGAAAACGAATTCTTTTTTTTACTACTAATCAAATTAAATAGTAGTATCAAAAAAAAATCAAAGAAAGATATTTTATCACAGAGAAATTCCGAATTATGGTATATTAAAATCCCTTCACGCGCTCACGGCCACCAATAAATTAAAAATTACGTTCCGATAGCTATTGGGATACGAATTGTAAAAAAATGAATTCAAACGTAGCAAGCTAAATCCTGTTAATCAAAAAAATCTTTTAATCCTGTTTCAGACAATTTTTTCAACGGCCTCCCTAAATCCCTCCCGAGGAGGGACTTGAAATTGTGGTTAGATTTTAATCTTGTTAATCATAGTAACTCTAAAAATCCTGCTTGCCATGAAGTCTTGTTCTCCCTGTTTCAGACAATTTGAAATTTTTCAATGTGAACAATTTAAGCATTTGACGTGCGGCTGTGGTCAAGCAAAAGAGCGAACCAACAATTGGTTTACCGATGAAGAAATTAGAAACCACTGCATTTTGTATTTCACTTAATTGCCGATGTAATTAGAATAGTGTTTAATTGTTGGTTGGTTTTGCTTGCGCCTTTTTCTTTGGTTCGTTTCTTTTTTGCGTAAAAAAGAAATGAACAAAAAAAGTTTGGAATACGAAACCTTTATTTATTAGAAATAATTTCAGATTGAAAAATCACGATCTCAAAGAACGATATTTTATCACAAAGAAATTCCGATTTGTAATTTATCGAACTAAATTTACTTGTCCCACTTTCTCATGTGTTTGTCCCCAAACATCCTTTACTTCTACCATGTAAACATATACTCCTTCCTGTGCTGGCTTCGACATTCCAGCAACACTTCCATCCCAAGGAGCATTCTCTCGACCTTGACTAAAAAATATTTCATCACCCCAACGATTGAAGATATGTAACTTCACATCAACGATACTAATTCCTGTTACATTGAAACCATCATTAACTCCATCCTCATTTGGTGTAAAGGCATTCGGAATCCAAAAACTAAATTCAGGATCTACACGAACAGGATGCTGCACGGAATCACGACAACCGTACGAATTCGTCACCCACAATATGACATTGTAAGTGCCTGTATCACGATAAGTATGTGAAGGCTCGAAATCCAATGAAGCACTTCCATCACCAAATGTCCATGCATACGTTTGTCCGCCATTACTTAGGTTAATAAAATTAAAATTCGGATTCAAGATTAACTGTTTCATCGGCTCAGCAGTAAATGCCGCTTGCGGACCAGGATAAACTGTAACTGAATTATTAATGGTGAAGGTATTTGTACAACCTGAATCAGAAGTAACAGTAAGACTAACATTGTACGAACCACTAACGGCATATGTATGGGATGGATCTTGTAAGTTAGAAGTTTGTCCATCACCAAAATCCCAATACCAACTTACCATATTTCCAGAAGCAATGAAAGATGAATCATTAAATTGCACTACGATTGGTCCGCAACCTGCAGCATTTGTTTGAGTGAAATTTGCTGTTGGAACAGGATGAATAATTACTTGCCCCGTAATGGTATCCGTACAACCAGCATTACTAATTGCAATTAAAGTAACTGTATAAGTTCCAGGATTGGAATACGTATAGGTTGGATTGGTGGATGTTGACGTTCCAGATCCATCACCGAAATCCCATGAATAACCAGCGAGGGTTCCTCCAGTAGGAATGGTACTTGTGTTTGTAAAACTTATTGCTGAATTTGCACATGCAGATCCATTTGTAAATCCTGCAATTGGCAAAGGACTAACAGTTATTGTAAGCGAAGTAGTAGCATTACATCCATTCGCATTTGTTGTTGTTAATGAAACTATATGTTGACCAGCACTTGCAAAAGCTGTGTTCGGATTTTGATTAGAACTTACTACTCCATTTCCAAAATTCCAATTCCAATTACTGATGGAATTATTACTTCCTGTGCTTGTATCAGCAAAAGAAATCTGATCATTCACACAACCCGTTCCACTAGCAATAGAAGGCGTAGGCAAAGCATAAATCATCAACGAATCCGTTTTACTTGCTTTACAACCTTGATCAGAAGTTACCTCCAGCGTTACACGATACATTCCTGGCGAAACATAATAATGTGTAGGCTCTTGCGCAGAAGAATTTGTAGCATCACCCAATGTCCAATTCCATGCATTGATTGTTCCATTTGGAATACTTGAATTTTCTTGAAATTGTGTTAATTGATTTAAACAAACATTGCTTGCAGTAAATTGTGGAATTGGTAAAGCATAAACTGCTACAGGAATAATTTTTGAATTGGAACATCCGTAAGGAGTAGTAATAGTAAGATTCACATTATAGGTTCCTGCTGCTGCATAAGAATGAATGGGATTTGTAACCGATGATGTGGTTGCATCACCAAAATTCCAATTGTGCGTAAAGTTACTTCCACCCGTAATTGATGATTGATCGAAGAATTCTGTTTGATCCGTTAAACAAACATTGTTAGAGGCAAAATTCGCTTTTGGCACAGGGAACACATTTACACTTTGTTGAACTGTATCGATACAACCGTTCGCAGAAGCTACAATTAGATCCACAGTAAATGTTCCTGTATTTGTATAACTATGTGTTGGATTTTGAGTTGTAGATGTAGCTGCGTCGCCAAAATTCCATGACCAACTTGTTATTCCACCAGAAGCAATAGTTGAAGCATCCGTAAATTGTGTTGAACTTCCTAAACATACATCTGATGTTGTAAATGCAGCAGTTGGATTTGGATTGATCGCTGTCGTTTTGCTTGCAGTATCACGACAACCATTATTAGACGTTGCAACTAAGGAGATGGTATAATTTCCCGCACTCGAAAACGCATGTGAAGGATTCTGTTGATTCGTAAAACTGCCATCACCAAAATCCCAATACCATCCATTAACATTCCCTGAGCTTATCAGTGATTGATCAGTAAAACTTGCGGCATTTCCATCACAAACAGGAGCGGTTGCAAAATTAACAGCGGGCTTTGCATTTACATTTATTTGCTTTGCAATAACATCTTGACAACCTAAATCAGAACCAACAGTAAGCGTAACTGTATAGTTTCCTGCATTCGCATAAAGGTGAGTCGGATCAACATTAGTAGATGTATTTCCATCACCAAAATCCCATGCTACATCACTTATAAAACCATTATTAATAAAAGAAGCATTGGCAAAATGCATGGAGTCACCATCGCAAACATCAGGAGCAGTAAATCGCGCCGTTGGTGTTGGATTTACGTTTACAGAATAAACACTCGTATCACGACAACCAGAAGTTGATGCAACAATTAAAGTTACAATATAATTTCCATCCATTGCATACGTATGAACAGGACTTTGTGTTGAGTCTGATTTATTATCTCCAAACGACCAATTCCAATTGGTGATAGAACCGCTTGAAATTGTGGATGCATCATTAAATTGTGTTCCTACATTTTGACAAACTGTTGTCGCAGAAAAATCAGCAACCGGTATTGGATCAATCGTAACATTTTTCTTTATAGAATCAATACAACCGGCATTACTTGTAACTATCAATGTTGTGGAATACGTTCCAGCAGTTACATATTGTTGAGAGGGATTTTGTAAAACAGAAGAATTACCATTATTAAAATTCCAATTCCACAATGAAATATTTCCGGAACTTAATGTTGAGTTATCAGCAAATTGAGTTGCATTTCCTAAGCAAGAATTGCCAGCAGTAAAGCTTACTATTGGTTTTGGATTAATCATCACATTATGTCCGAAGGTAGATGAACATCCGCTTGCATCTGTAACTGTTACTTGATACAAACCAGTAGTAGTTACGGGAATTGTTTGCGAATTAGCACCTGTCGACCATAAAAAATTCATTCCGGGATTTCCTGCATCAAGAGTAACTGTTGTACCTTGACAAGCAATAACGTTTAGAGGAATTGATGAAATGCCAGTTCCACCTTCTACAACATTCGAACTTGCTGTACCATAACATCCGAATCCATTTGTTACAACAACAGTATATAATCCTGATGTAGCAACGGTAATTGTTTGGGTAACTTCTCCATTAGGCATCCAATCGTAAGACATTCCAGGATTACCAGCATCTAAAACAGCATTGGAACCAGTACAAAAGAATGCACTTGCCAGGCTTACACTTGGTGTTGGATTTAATGTTAAGGCAACAGTATCTTTTGCAGAACAACCAAATGAATTGGTAACAGTAACAACATACGAACTTGCTGCAGTTGGATTGACATATATCGTTGCAGTTGTTGCACCATTGTATTGCCATAAATATGTTGATCCACCACTAGCTGTTAATGACGCAGTAGTTCCAGTACAAATAGCTTGATCTGGTCCTGCAGATGCAATAGGAATATTATTAACAGTGACGCGCGCTGTATCTTTTTTCTGACAACCATTCGCACCTGTAACAGTAACAATATAGTTGGTAGTTGTTGATGGATTAACAGAAATAACAGAAGTGTTAGCTCCTCCAGGATTCCAGGAATACGTACCTCCTCCAGTAGCAGTTAAGTTGATGTTTCCTCCATTACAAATCGATTTATCAGGACCAGCATTTGCTGTAGGAAGCGTTTTCACAGTTACTTTTACAGAATCACGAGCAGTACATCCAGATGCATTTGTAACCGTTGCATAATACGTTGTATTCACAGCAGGGCTTACAGAAATAGTTGCCGTTGCGACGCCCGTACTCCATACATAAGAAGTACCACCTGTTGCAGTTAATGAAGTGGAAGTACCTAAGCAAATACTTGCATTAGAACCAGCATCAGCTAATGGCAATGCATTTACAATAATTGTTTTTGTTAATGATGCACTACATCCATGTGATGTAATTCCTGTTAAAGAAATTGAATATGTTCCAGCTGTAACATACGTATGTATTGGATTTTGTAAGGAGGAAGTTGAACCGTCACCAAAACTCCAATTCCAAGTATTGATAGCACCGTTACTTGAAGTGCTCGTATTAGTTAAGCTAACAGTGGAATTGGCGCAAACATTTAATGCACTTGGCGTAAAAGCAATTGTTGGTTTCGGAAAAATTTGAATCTGTAAAACTTTTGTATCAGAACATCCACCTGCCGTACTTGATGAAAGAGTTACATTGTAAGTACCAGATGTAGCATATGTATGTGTTGGATTTTGTAATGAAGAGGTTGCACCATCGCCAAAACTCCAATTCCAAATAGTAATATTTCCTAATCCTGTAGTGGATAAATCCTGAAAAGGAATTGATGATCCTTGACAATCGTGATTAAAACTAAAATTTGCAACAGGCAATGGATAAACATTTACAGTGTCACCTAAAGTAGCCGAACATCCTGCACTTGTTGTTACTGTTAATACAACAGGATAACTTGCAGAAGTAGAATAAGAATGTAAAGGATCTTGTTGATAAGAAACATTTCCATCACCTAAATTCCATGACCATGAAACGATGCTATCACCATTTACACTCGACACATCATGAAATGAAACAGGTTGCGTAATACAAACATCAACAGGAGTAAAATTTGGAATAGGCAACATGTGAACATTCACTGTAATTCCGATTACTCCTGTACATCCATTTGCATCCGTCACTGTAACTTGATATAATCCAGATGTTGAAACAGTAATAGTTTGTGAGGTTGCACCATTAGCCCACAAGAAATTACTTCCCGTATAACCTGGATTTAATGTTGCTGTTTGTCCTTGACAAATTGATATGGCATTATTATTATTTACCACTTGTCCGCCAACAGTTACTGTAGTTGGAGAAACGGTTGAACATCCAAATTGATTGGTAATAGTAACGGTATATGCACCTTGGGTATTTACACTTATCGTTTGTGAGGTAGCTCCAGTATTCCATAAATAAGTGGTACCACTTGGACCCGGATCTAAAACTTCACTCATACCACCGCAAATAAACACGGGGGTTTGAAGAACAGAAACCGGATTTGGATGCACAGTTACATTTGCAAAAGCTGTTGCCTGACATCCGTTAGAATCGATCACGTTGACTGCATACGTTGTAGAACCACCTGGCGTAATTGTGATTGTAGAAGTGGTACTTCCAGAAGGATTCCAATTGTAACTTATTCCACCACTCGCCGAAAGCGTTGCACTTTGTCCAGCACAAATAATTTGATTAGGACTTACAATAGGAATTGGCAAAGCATTCACGTGAACTTGTACGGTATCCGTATCAGTACATCCATTTGCATCTGTAACAATAACAACATAGGAAGTATCGCTTGATGGCGAAACAGAAATTGTACTTCCTGATTGATTACCAGGAAGCCAATTATACGTTGTTCCTCCTGCCGCTGAAAGTGTAATTGTACTTCCTAAACATAGTACTTTATCAGGACCTGCATCAGCAAATGGTGGTGCATTGATATGAATTGATTTTACAATGGTATCACTACATCCTGCTGCGTTAGTAACAATTAAAGTAACGTTATAATTTCCACTTGAAGTAAAGGTGTGAGTAGGATTTTGAAGAATCGAAGTATCGCCATCACCAAAATCCCAGTCATAAGAAATACCACCTGTTGAAGAGTTAGTAAATGTCACAGAACTATTCTGACAAGAAGTTCCGCTATTTGAAAAGTTGGCAACAGGAACAGGATTTACTACAAATGATTGTGTAATGGTATCTGAACATCCAATGCCATCCGAAACAATTAATGTCCCTGTATAAGTTCCCGACGTTGCAAAAATAATTATTGGATCTTGTGCTGTTGAACTTGTACCATTACTAAAAACCCAATTCCAATTAGTTCCAATGGGTGTACTTGTATTGGTGAATGCAACAGTATTGCTTGCGCAAGAAGTACCAACAGTAAATGATGGAACCGGAGGAGGAACGATTGTTACGGGCTGGATAATGGTATCAATACATCCATAAATATTTTGAATAATTAAAGACACATTATAAGTACCTGCAGCTAAATAATTATGTGAAGGGTTTTGAAGATTAGATCCTGATCCATCCCCAAAATTCCATGTCCATGTAGAAATTCCACCTGCTGTATTACTTTGATCAGTAAATTGAATGGGCCCAAAAACACAAGAGCCAGTCCATGTAAAATCAGCGATAGGAACAAAGGCAGATTTCACTTCAACAGTATCGGTACTTGAACATGTTGCATCCGAAACTGTAACAACATATGTACCTACAGGTACTGTTTGCGTTTGTCCAGTAAATCCGTTACTCCATAAATAAGAATACGGTGCGCTACCTCCCGATGCATTCGCAGTAATCGTTGCTTGGTCACTACATGCAATATATTGATCGGGACCCGCATCTACAATAATTCCTTTCACAGTGATACAATACGAATATGTTTGTGAACCAGTGTAAGGACATGCATCATCATTCACACGTACAGTAAAACAATTTGGTGTATTGCTGATATCAGAAGTTTTGGGTGTCCAACAAAATGTTCCCGTTGGATGTTGCGCAACAGATGAATTAAATGTACCTGCACTGATTCCATTATTTGCAAACAACGAAACTTGCTGTCCAGCATCAGCATCATTCGAATAAATGTTAAAACAAAAAGGTGTGTTTGCACATACCTTCATATCGTAATTATTTGTTCCATTAATTCCTGATAATGTAGGAAGATTATTATTGCAATTTAAAACTGTAACTTGAATATCACGAACAACAGAACCAATCAAAATACCATTGCGATACTCTTTAACAAGTACTGCCATTACCGTTACTTGCAATTGTTGCGGAGTAAAACAGATGTCGCCTGTTTGCGTATTGAATTGCGTAGCAGGGAAAGAGTTTAAAGGATTAGCAGCATTATAAGGTGCTAGATAATTTACATCTGCCGTAGCAGTTTGCTTTGGTTTAACTAATGAGTAAACTAATGAATCACCATCAGGATCAACAGCACCATGATTAAAACATAATTGTTGACCTAAGCATGCAAAGGGTACAGGTTTATTTGAAAACGTTGGAGAACTATTGCAAGGTGAAATTGTATTATTAAGTGTTGCATAAATATAAAATGTATTTGAACCTGGCGTACTAATAGTTGTGATAGCAGCATTACGACAGCATAATGTATAAGAAAACGACCAATCGGGACATTGCAGTGGAAGAGTTATCACCCCTTCATAAACCCATTCTTGTATTCCAGTAAATGAACCACCATTACAAGTACTTTGTGCTGTAGGACATAAATAGGTAACTTGCTGACCAGTGCCCGCGATAGGATAACAAGTGACTCCAAGATTCTGACCGCAGCTTGTAGAACGAACATTGACATAAACATTTGTTGGTGCATTGATACCAATGCAATCACGGTAAAACGATACACGTAATTTATAGGTATTTCCACCCATGCACTCATACGTAAGATCAGCTCCCATAGCATGACTCGCTTTCAACTGTTGAGAAGTCATCAACAGTAGTCCAGCAAATAAGAAACTAATTAATCTAAGTAAATTTCGGCTCATAATCATCCCTTTTTTCGTTTCCGCGACCCGTTTGTTATAATAATCTTCGCGGTTAATACACTTATGGCAAAAACAAATCTAGGTCGACCAACAAGTGGAAAGGAATCATTATAGAAACATGTATGTTGTATGTAAGGAAAAACAAAAAAATCAGAATTTAATGCACGAATAAATTATGCGAAAGCAGAATTTACAGAGTGACACATTGAAAATGTAAAATTTTATTTTGGTGCAAAATGAGTGTAAGATTTATTTGAAATAATCAACAAAGCATATAAATCAGTTCTATTAGCTGATAGAGCCAAAATCCATTACATCAATCAATAAGGAAGACTTAATTAATTTCTTAATCATTTTACAAAAAACAATACAAAAAAATCCCGCGATTGCCTTATGAAAATCATGCCAAAATCAGAAAATTTTGTTTAATAAGCTCCAAAAACCAAAAAGTGTACAGCTCAGGATTACGAATTATAGAGGATTTTAGAAGATCAATGTTCATCCATTTAAACGTTTCCACTTCTTCAACATTAATAATTGGATCCTCATTATAAATACCTTTTAATACATGATCAAATTCGTGCTCTGTAAGTCCGTTTGAAAAATTGCATTGATAAATAAAACTACCGATCGTATCTAACTTCGTTTTGATCCCCATTTCCTCGTATAGGCGACGTTCACCAGCGGCAATAATATCTTCGCCAGGATAAGGGTGACTACAACACGCGTTCGTCCATAGTCCACCTGAATGATATTTATGCACCGCACGTTGCTGAAGTAGCATTTCGCCATTATCATTGACAATAATAACTGAGAATGCGCGATGCAAAACACCTTGGCGATGGGCTTCCATCTTTTCCATGGTACCCATCTCTCTATCGTTCTTGTCAACTAATATTACTTGTTGTTGCATCTTGTCTAAACAATTTCAAAGTTAAAAGTTTTAATAGAATGGAAATTATATTTTCATTCTTCAAATTCACATAACGAAAGAAATTAAAAAAATGAGGTATTACTCCTTCACTAATTTTCGAGTTATTATGCTATCTCCACTTTTAATTTCCATAAAATAAATTCCAGAAGGCCAAGAAGTTGAATTTAAAATAGTGCTTTCAGATGATATAAGCTTTTCTTGAATAAGCTTACCGAATGAATCGTAAACATCAATTGTTAAAATTCTATTCAACACCTTAGGGCAAGAAATAATAAATTGATCTTTAGTAGGATTTGGCGAAATTGATATTTTATTTAAGATATTTTCTTGAAGCGAAGTAAGGCTAATAAAATGACAAGAAGAGGTATCAGTACAATTTCCTGAGCTAACAATTACAGCATAGTTTCCAGAAATAAGCGGAATAAATTTTTGACTAGTTGCTCCAACTATTTGAGAATTTGAACTGCAATCAATCCATTGATAACTACAATTAAAGTTAATAAGGGAATTGGGTAATGTAGGTAGTGAAGTTAAATGGTTATTACTTACACCGAAGTTCAATAATGATGAAGGCAAAACAGGTAATGAAGTCAATTGATTATTTTCTAATGATAAAATTTGAATATTGCCCAAAGAGGAAGGTAAAAATGTTATTAAATTACTGCCAAATCGCCCCTCAACTAATGCATTGTTAAATGGTGGTAATGTTGTGAGTTTATTATATGTGCATTCAAAAAATTGCAAAGAATCGGGGAAATTTGTTATATATAATATATCATGCTGGAAAGCATCTATGTTTTGTATTTTATTTGGTAATTGCGGTAAAAAAGGAGTATAAACAAAATCTCCTAATCGTAATCCTACAAGGTTAGTTAATGCTTCAATTCCAGTTATATCTATTGTATCATAATTAGAATTGTCTTCTGTATCCAAATTAAGAACACTTTTAACAGCTAAATCAGTTGAATCAATATAATTTCCATTCCAATATTGAAAAGGTCCTTGATTTTGATTTATTTCGTAATCAATTAAATCTCTCATATTAGGATCTGGCACTAATACCCATTGAGCCTTTGCTTGATGTGATAATCCACAAAAAAAATAATATAAATAATACGATAATATTATAGCGATTAAAAAATATTTTTTCTTTCATAGTCAATAATTTTAATCGATATTTTTATTAGTATATAAATCAAATATAGTAATTATTATTTGATTTAACGTTTTCGAATAAATACACATCAAATTCATGCTTTACTTAAAAAAAACGTGCTACTTCTCATAGAAGTAGCACGCATGTTTTTAGCATTAAACACTTATTGTAATATAACTCTTAAATTATTTTCTGAGTTTCCATCAACAATATGCAAAGTATAAATTCCATTTGCAAATGAACTAAGATCAATTTCAAGATTATTTCTCCCAATACTTACCTTATGATTTAGAGATATAATTTGTTTACCCATCATATCAATCACAGAAATAATAAATTTACTTTCATGATCTGTATTCAATTCCAAATTAATTTTTCCATTAGATGGATTAGGATACACATTCACATTTGTTAATGTAGTAATTCCTGAAGTTGTTCTTACACATCCATTAATTATAATTGCTAACGTTGATGCAGTACTATTACCACAAGCATTAACTGCTTTTAAAGTTATATTACCACTAGCGCCACCAAAGTGTACGAGGATGCTTGTAGAGCCTTGACCAGACACTATTGTATTACCTGATGGAACAGTCCACAAATAAGATGTTGCACCTGTAACTGCAGGAGTTGTATATGTTTGATCTAAGCATGAAGTAACGGAAGTATTTCCTTGAACTAATGGTGTTGCTACAATTCCCTTAACAGATAAAGTTTTTGCTGTACTAGATCCACATGCATTGTTTGCAGTTACACTAACAGTACCACTATTAAATGTTGGAAAGGCAATTTGAACTGTTGTTCCCGATCCAGTTATAACAGCACCTGGAACTGAGGTTGTCCATGTATAAGATGTTGCATGAGTGATAGCAACTATTGAATACGTACTGGTGGTATTACAATTATTATTTACTGGTCCAGAAATTAATCCTGGCGTTGATGGTTTTCCAAAGATTGCCAAACTACGATTCGTACTTGTTGAACAAGCATTACTTCCATTTACTGTAAGAGTTCCAGTTTTAAATGTCGATAGGAAATTTAAGATGATTGAATTTGTTCCCTGACCACTTACGATTGTTGTATTGACAGGAGCTGTCCAATTATAGGTAACTCCAATTACATTCGTAACGGAAAACGTTCCGCTTGTACCTGCGCATGAATTTGCAGTTCCTGAAATCACACTTGGTATGGATGGAGTATTGCGATTTATAGTAAGTGTTTTTGCTAAACTAGTCCCACAAGCATTTCCTGCAGTAACACTAATTACACCTGCTGCAACGAATCCACTATTGAAAGTTAATATTATACTATTGGTTCCTGCACCGCTGGATATATTTGTTCCAGTTGGGATTGTCCAATTATAAATTGTAGCACCACTTACTACTGTGACTTTATACGTGCGTACGTCACCCGGACAAACTTTTACAGTACCACCAGAAACAGATATTGTCCCTGGTTGTGCAGGAGCAACACAATTTGTAATTGTTGTTTGTTGCGAAAAAGAATTGGAACAACCATTTCCATCAGCATAATTATAAATTATAGTATAGGGCCCTCCTACTCCGGCTGTTGATGGCGAAAAAGTATTTCCAGAAATTCCTATTCCAGAAAAAGACCCACCACTTGGTGATCCTGTTAAGTTAACTGCAGGATCACTTAAATTATAACTCGATGCCAAACCGCTGAACGTAACACTTGGCAATGCGTTAACAATAACATTTATATGATTTGAAGTTGTTGTTCCACATGAATTCGTTGTGGTAACAAAATAATCTCCAGCAGTTGTTGCTGTTAATGTGCTTGTAGTTCCACCACCAATACTCCATGTTCCACTAGTTGTATTACCATTCAACAAAACATTACCACCAGCACAAAATGTGGTACTTCCACCTGCTGTTATTGTAGATGATGTAGGAAGAGGATTAACTGTAACTGTTACATTTTGTGTATTACTTCCACATCCACTTGTGGTAATGGTATAAACATAAATAACATTTATTGGTGAACTAGTTGTATTGATTAATACCTCATTTGGATTTGAACTTTGTGCTGAGGTAATTGCAGCATTACTAATTCCACTTACTGCTGCTCTAGTCCATGTAAATGTTGCACCACTAGTTGTACTTGTTGGTGTATAAGTAAAAGTAGTATTAGTACAAATTGCAGGTGGTGTTAATGAACTGCTTAATGTTGGTGAAGAACCTGAAGAATAAACAAACGTAAATGGACTTGATGCAATACCATTCGCAGTAACTTCTAATGAATACGTTCCTGCGGGTAATCCAACAGGCAAATCAAAGGTTGCAGTATCGGCAGCACTCCCTCTCAACAATCCAGTGCTGTTCCAATTTGAAGTTCTAACATAATATATATTCGTACCCGATGTCAATCGTATGACAGGATAATTTGTTGCCATCTGCCAATCATCACCATAACCAGCTCCTTCAGAAATTCCATTAAATAATGTTCCTGTAATTTTATAAGTTGTACAACCAATTGATGTAATTGTTGCTACTGTTGGCTTTCCAGAAATCAATGGTGTTCCGCCTGGTGTATAAACATAATATTGTTGACTACCTTGATCATTATATAATATTCCACCATTGGGTAAATCTAACATGTTTGCAATATAACTTCCATGATTTAAAGATGCCGATCCTCCCGGTGCTAAAATGGAAGTAAAGGTATTTGTTAAATAGTTGAATTCATAAAATGTTGTTGGTGATGGAAAATGATTTGCCGAAGTTGGAACAGGTGAAACTGCACATAAAATTTTTCCATTTACCATCATCGCAGCAGGTGCATCAGGAGCCCCTTTTGCACCTGGAAAATCAGCTGCAGCAGCCCATGATCCAGGACTTGCTGTGCCAGATGGTGTATAAAATGCATTATGACCCGATGACCCTAAAAACAGTGCTCTTCCATCAGGTAATAATATTGCTGCACCTGCTTCATCACCAAATGCATCATATAGCTGAACAGGAACAGTAGCATCATTCACCCACGTATTGGTTGCAGGAATATATCGTTCAGATGCTGTTGATAATCTATTAATATATAAAACACTATTATCTGCAAGCTTTACCCATGCCGATTCATTGTGAATGCCAAGTGCAGTGGGTCCGTTAATGTAAGTATTCAAAATTGGATTGTAAATTAATGTTCCTGTTAAACTACCATTCACCAATGCTTGTAAAACTCTACCATCGGGAAGTATTTCTGAATTCGCATCCGATACAACTGATCCTGGAGCGGCTGTATTTGACCATGTATTTGTTACGGGATTGTAAACTTCACCTAATGATCCACCAGTTCCATATTCACCTCCTGCAACATATATTCTTCCATCTTTTAATACTTGTGATGAAAAATAAAGTCGTGTACTTGTCATTGATGCTAATGCCGACCACGTACCATTGATATAACTACCATGAATATCTGGCGTTAATTTACTCCATCCATTACCAATACCATCGCCACCACCAGCAGTGTTTTTTGCCATTACTGTTCCATCAGAAAGTAATAACATTAATCCACCACTTGCATTAGGTGATACATTTGTTAGGGCAGTCCATGAACCTACAGATGCTATTGTTTGTGTTCCTGAAGGACAAGTTATTGAAGGTACTACAGTGCCCATGGATCCAGATCCAACAATTTGTGAAGCACATCCTGCTAAAACATCACCCAGTGTCGACGTGTTTTTAATGTCATAAGTAACCCAAAAATAATTTATCCCTTCTGATAAGGTAGCTGACCCTGTAACTGTATAGGCACCATTCGGATTAACTACTGTAGATCCAAATGGAGTAGACGAGTTAAAAATACTAATGATACCCGTAAAATACACTTTAGCATTTGTAATATCCATTAATGGATTGGTTGATCCAGTTGTTGATAATGATAAACTAGAAATTACAAATGGTGATGTAGTTCCTGTTACTGAAACTTGAACTTGTATAACAGGATTTCCTGTAGTGCCTTGCGATACGGATTGCCCATTGTTTACAAATGCGGTTGTACTCGAATTATAACTCATGGGGATAATCGCACCTGGAGTCCACGTATACGTTAATCCTAATGCAGGAATATTTGATGATGATATATTACAAACGGAAGATAAGTTTGCACCTAGTACTGAAGTTGCCCAAGTATTCGATCCATTTGTTACCATACGAATATTAAAGTCAGAGGTTGAACTTCCTAGCAAACCGACATTACCAGATTCAGTACCAGTATCAGCACATGTATTTGCACCCATCGTTGTAACATCTGTAGAAGAACCCCAAACGACTTGAACAGTATTTGATGTTTCATTTAATACAATTTGAAAAGTCCAATGATTAACATTTGAATTTCCATAATGATCACAATCCGACCACTGTGCTACAAATTGACGATTAGGTGTTACACCTCGTGTAGTATACTGAATGGAAGAACCAGCGGAAGCACCCACTAAATCGGTACCATACCCGGCTATCGTATTTAACGGACTGCTTTGCAAGCCGCAATAAACAGTAGCTGGAATTGCACCCATTGTGATGTATCCATTGGAATTAATGCTAAGAGTTGTATAGAGCGAACCGTTATAATTAAAAGAAAAAGGAATTGTAATGAGAGCGGAAGAACTATCATCCCAAGTACCAGAAGTAAATGTAGTACCAGATATCGCTAAATAATTTCCAGTGGATGTTCCAAATGTATAATTTGAGATTAATGCTTTCGCTGGATTGAACATTGCAAATAGCAATAAGACCACTAATATTTTTTTTCTTAATGACACTGATTTTAAAACGCTTTTTGTTTTGTAGTTGTGGTAGGTCATGTTTTTCTGATTTGGCAGTATTGATACTTTTATTACCTTTAAATTAATGGTAATAAAAATGATTTATTTTTATAATTTATTAATGTAAATATTCACTTTCTGAAATTGAAATGTATTTCTGTTTTCAAATAACCTTTTCCCTCTTTCAGAAAAATGGATCTCCAGCAAAATATCTTTACCAAATGTATTAAAAAGGATTCAATTTAAAAAATTTTATATGCTTTTTTGATAATTTCTTTCATTACCCTTTATTCAGTTGGTATAAACCCTAATTCTTATAAAAAAGGGAACTGATTCAAAAATCAATTCCCTTATTAAATTTTTTTGGCATTGAAGAGAATTTATTCTCCAGAAAATACCGCAATTTTACAATTTTACGAAGCAAAAAAATTGGCTTAGCTTATAGTTTCGCAATTTGAATCATAGCTTTTCCAGAATCTGTGTCAACAATAACCCAATAAATGCCCGATGGGAATTCCGTAAGTGAAATATCAATTTTGAAATGATTACCCATATTAGGATAAATGGTTTTTGTCATCATCCTTTGACCCAATGAATTTTGCAATGAAATTTTTGCTTCAGTATCATTTGATATGAATGCTATTTTTGTTATTTCAGAAGTAGGATTTGGCGATGCTTGAAGTTGTGAAGCAATATTAACTTCATTAATTCCTATAGTAACTATGGTAATGGTTTTAATAATTGTATCAGGAGAACAAACACCATTAGAAACAATTAACATCACGTTATAAACACCACTTGCAGAATAGGTATAAGTAGGATTTTGATTGGTACTACTATTACCATCTCCAAAACTCCATTGCCAAGATGTTGCTTGCAGAGAGCTATCCGAAAAACTTACCGAATGACCATTGGTAACTGAGCCAAAATTTGCAACAACAGGACTTGCGATACCAATAGTAATGCTATCCGTTGCGGAGCAACCAAATTGATTGGTACCAACAGCAAGATACGTTGTTACAGCAGTAGGATTTACCACTATGTTCGCTCCTGTTAAACCTACTGGGCTCCAAGAAAATTGGGTTCCACCACCAGGTCCGCCACCTTGCGCCACTGCATGAAGTGTTACAGGATCACCAGCACAAACACTTGCTACACTTGAAGAAAGCGTAATTATTGGGCTCGTTCTAAATCCAACATTCACATTTGCAGTTCCTGTACATCCGAAAGTATTCGATCCTATCACTACATAATTAGAATTATTTGTTGGAACTACACTCACTGAATCATTAGAAATTACTGTTAATGTTGGGTTGGTATTCCAGGTATATGTTGTTGCTCCGCTAACCACTAAAATAAGGGGTGCACCTCCTACACAATAGCTAACATTAAATCCTGGAGTAATTGTTACTGTTGGATTGGGATTTGGGCTCACCTGAACTAATACTGTGTTAGAGGTATCCGACAATAATGCTGCTGTACATGAAAGATAACAGCGAAAATATTTTGAACTTGTTAAAGTGCCAGAATTTTCTATTGTTAATCCAGTTCCAAAATCCACCCATGGTCCTGCAGCTGAATCACTCGATTGCCATTGAAATGTTAATCCTGCAAAACCTACTGATCCGCCTGCAATTGTTAGCGATGTATTGCCAGACCCACCACAAATTAATACATTAGCAACTGTTACCATTCCTGCTGTTGGCGTTCCAGAACATGATATTGGAAATGATGTCCAACTTACATCATCTATATAAATATTTGCTCCATTTTGTGAAGTACCATTTAGTATAAAATAATTCGTTGAAGTAGTAAAAGATGCTGGAACATTGAACGAATATTCATACCATCCATTTGTTAATTCATTATGTGGCAAATTAAAATAACGACTTCTAGCAATAGCCCCAATACGAGTAGCTCCTGTTAAACTAGCTGAAGTATTTATTAAAATTGTTAAGCTGTCGCCAGATGTTGAAGTGCTATCACGATACATCCAAAGACTTACAGTAGGAATTACTGCATTTGTATTTGAGTAATCAATAACCGGTGAAATAATATCTTGCTGTGTTCCAGGATTCAAATTTCTTGCAGTAAAGCGAGCCATTGCTGCACCCGAATGAGGTGCACACATTGGAAATGTTCCATTAGTACGTTGCACCCATAATGCGTTGGGGCCACCTGCAACTGGCAAAGTCCATCCAAGCGGTGGAAATGAAGTTCCATCGAAACTTTCGGTATTGATTACTTGTGCATTCAAGTGCCCGTACATCGCTGTAATGCTCAAAAATAAAAAAAGCAATTGGATCCTTTTCAGTAGGAATGTATTCATTTTATTTAGAATTGGGGTTTATAATTCTTGTATAAAACTACTTTAAATTATATAGCTAAAGATGAATAATTAGGATAATCGATGAATAGCGAATTTTCATCGGTTAAAGATGATGGAGAAATTTTCAATTACTTTTTAAGAAAACTGTATAAACAAAAACGGTTCGAGTTTTAATTAACCCGAACCGTTTTTAACAATTATATAGAATTTTATTTTAACTCCATTTTCACCATCATATCTTTTTTACTTTTCATGTAAACCTCAAGCATGAAATTAGATTTCCCTACATCAAAAAGTCTACTAACTTTAAATTGATAAGCTGCTTTTCCTTGGATATCATCAAGATCAAATAATATATTTTTATTTGATTCACCAGTTTTAGCATCAATTTTATAAGCATTTAAATAAGCATCTCTTCCATCTATATATGCCTTTCCTTCGTGATCTTTATCTTTATCAAAGTTCTTTTTATTATCAAGGAATAACACATAATCAAAATTATCATTGTGGATAAATCTAAATCCTAGACTATTATTAACTTTTTCACTAGTCTGATTTTTATCCATCTTTTTCATCCAAAGTAATTTTCCGTCTTTATCAATTTTAGTTATTACAACATCACGATAAATATAATCTATGCTACTAGAAGAAGCTCCAGTCATACTTGTTGCTTGTTGAATCCAAAATTGCTCTCCAACAAAATAAGTACTACCATCCTCATTTATAATAACATTACGCATTACTAAATCATTAATTCCTAATTTACCTTTTTCATCTCGCTTCTCATTCTTTTCTTGGTTCTTTAAACTTGTATTTTGATTAATCAATTCAATTGGAAACTCATAATCATGCGTACTAAGAATTTTACCAGTCATATCCATTGTAAAATTTTTAATACCATTAACATTCATGGAAAGTCTTCCCCCACTCATACCAACCATTTTAAATTCTAATCCATTTGCATAAAAACCACTGCAATTCAAATTTCCAGAAATATCTTCACGAATATTGAATTTTTGAAATACTAACTTCGAGTCAATATCAATTTTATTTGTTTTTAACTCTTTCACATTTTTGATATTCAATAACTCATACGTTTTTGTATCATTTTTATAAAGAAGCATGTGAGCATCGCCATCTTTAGAAACACAATAAGCAAGATTGTTCATGTCTTTTTCTGTGTAAGGCATTTTCACTTCGTCACCCCAAACTTTTTTCAAGCCACTATCAAAAACAAAAAATCCAAGAATATCATAATTTTTACTGTCTTTCTTTTCAAGAGGCTCACGGCGATAATTAAATAAAATTTTTGAGCTGTCAGTAGACATGTAACTTAGTATTCTTAAACCACCACCAGAGAAAAGAGATTTTTTATCAATTGATTCACTTTTCATTGTTGGACCTTTGCTTTTGAAAAGAATAACAGGATTTTTCATTATTCCACTATTGATATCGATCTCTCTTGCATATAATGTATTCGTGTCATCTCCTCTTGTATCGATAACTAAATAAATATAATACAATTTACCTCCAATGTAAATAAGATCTTGCGGTTGCGCTCCCTTTGGAAGGTCATCGTATTCTTTCCTGCCAACTTCTTTCATCATTTTGGTATCAAAACGTTGAACATATACAGTTTCATGATCTGTTTTAACTGCTATGCTATGCCCTGCGTGGTCATAAAAATAGTCTTTGTCACTGCCATCAATTACTTGGTATGGCTCCGAGGTTGTTACGTTAAAGTCTTTTGAAAACACAACATTATCTTTCTGAGCAAAAAGAATTGCTGGAAAGCATAGTAGCATTAACATTAATGATCTAATTAGTTTCATAAAATTTATTTTTCGGTTAGATTTAGAATGAGTAATCCAAGTGAAATTAAATTGGTGATTTCTTTGGACAATATAACTTTCTCTTCAAAAGTTGCTCTTTCTAAGAACGGTGCAAATTTAACAGGAATTTTAAAACAGTTACTCAATACTCCTTTTTTTTAAATTTGCACACTAGAATACACCAATGCCCAGCTCCTCCATTACAATTTCACACTATTGCAGGATTAAGAACAATACAATTTCTAAAGATTCTCAACTACTTTTACGCTCGGAAGCCGCTCTTTTTCAGCAGTTTTCTGATGAAGCGTATCGTTTTTGTCAGATAAATTATCCCAAATTCCACAAAATGGATAACCTATCGAAGTTGGCCTTTCTCAGCGCCGAATTTTTACTTCGAGAATATTCATTAACTAAAAATTATAATCCCTATCGAATAGGCGTTATTCTTTCCAACAAAAGTGCGAGTTTAGATACGGATTACAAATACTTCAATATGGTAAAAAAAGGGGTGGCCAGTCCCGCCGTTTTCGTATATTCGCTGCCCAGTATAATGCTAGGGGAAATTTGTATTAGAAACGGGATAAAAGGCGAAAATACTTTTTTCATTTCTGATACCTATGCTGTTCAAGACCAAGTAGATTACATCAACAATCTTTTCACTTCAAATGTTTTTGACGTTTGTATTGGTGGATGGGTTGAATTGATTGAAGAAAGATATGAATCCTTCTTATTTCTAGTGGAAAAATCTACAAATAATACCAATCTGGCTTTTACAACCAAAAACATAAAAAATAAATATCAAGATTCAATAAATGGATGATTTAAAAGAAGTTCTTAAAAAACAAATTGTTGAACAATTAAATCTGAAGGATACAAAACCAGAAGATATTGGCGATGATCAACAACTTTTCGTTGAAGGGTTAGGATTGGATTCAATAGATGTGCTTGAACTAATCGTATTGCTTCAACAAGAATATGGAATCAAATTAGCGAATGCAGAGGAAGGCCCTAAAATTTTCCAATCAATTAACACGATTGCTGCTTTTATAGAGGCGAATAGGAAATAAAATAAATGAGTAAACCAGTTTACATTACCGGCCTTGGCCTTATTTCTGCAATAGGAAACAATGTTTCGGAATCTTTACTTGCATTCGAACACCACGTGTCAGGTGTAGCCGCTGGTAAATATCTTCCAACGCGATACAGTGATAAATTTCCACTTGCTGAAGTAAAACTAAGTAATGAAGAACTTGCATTAAAAACAGGACTCTCCCCAACACTTAGTCGCACCATTCTTCTAAGTTACATCGCAGCCAAAGAAGCAATTTCAAGTTTTTCAATAAAACAATTACAAGAATATAAACTTGGTTTTATCTCAGCAAATACGGTAGGTGGTATGGATAAATCTGAAAATTTTTTCATTGATTATTTAAAGGATGAACATAACGGACATCTACGAGATATTGTTAATCACGATTGTGGTAAACCCACAGATTTTGTAGCAAAAGAATTAGGGCTTAAAGGATTTATAACCACCATTAGTACTGCATGCTCTTCCTCCGCAAATGCAATAATGCTTGGAAGTAGAATGATTAAAGCCGGCAAGTTAGATATTGTCATTGCTGGAGGTGTGGATTCATTAACACGATTTACATTGAATGGATTTAATTCCTTAATGATTGTGGACGATAATCAGTGTAGGCCACTCGATCAAACACGCAAAGGTTTGAACTTAGGAGAAGGTGCGGCTTATGTTGTTTTAATGAATGAAAAAATAGCTAAAGCTTTCTCTGCACCTATTTATTGTGAATTAAAAGGCTATTGCAACACGAATGATTCGCATCATCAAACTGCACTTTCAGATGCTGGTAATGGACCCTATCTCGCTATGCAAGGAGCCTTAAAAATGAGTAACTTAAATGCAAAGGATATTGATTACATCAACATGCATGGTACAGGAACGCAAAATAATGATGCTTCAGAAGGTAAAGCTGTTGAACGAATTTTTCATCCAAATTATCCAAAATTAAGTTCTACAAAATCATTCACCGGACATACATTGGGAGCCTCTGGTGCTGTTGAAGCTGTTTTCTCAAGTTTAGCAATTAAAAATGGATTAATTTATCCAAATTTCAATTTTACAGAAGCAATAGAAAGTTTAAATTTTAGTCCAGAAATAAAATATCAAAAAGGATTACCCATTCGAAATGTCCTCTCCAATTCATTTGGGTTTGGTGGTAATTGTACGTCACTCTTATTTTCAAAAGCATAAAATATGAGTGTTTACATCAATGGAATTGGAAATATATCAGCACAACATACGGTTGATAAATGTATACTTAAAAACGGAATTGAAAATATATCGGGAAATAGGTATCATTGCATCGAACCTGATTATTCTCAATTTGTAGATGGGAAACAAATCCGACGAATGAGTCGAGTAATAAAAATGGGCATTGCATCGTCCACACTTGCTATGCGTGAAGCAAGTTTACTAAGTCCACAAGCAATCATAGTTGGAACATCTTTAGGATGTATGGAAGACACCTTTTCATTTCTATCAAAGATGGTACAATACAATGAAGAGATGTTAAGTCCTACTGCGTTTATTCACTCTACGCATAATTCTATTGCAGCACAAATTGCACTTTTATTTCAATGCCAAGTTTATAATAGTACGTATGTTCATCGCAATATTTCGTTTGAGTCCGCATTACTTGATGCAATGCTTCTTTTAGAAGAAGGAAATGTTGACAACGCATTGATTGGAGGAATTGATGAAATCACAAATACCAGCTTTACGATCATGAATCGTTTGGGGCATTTTAAAGAATCAAAACAAGTGACTCCAGAAAATTTTTATCATCCAGGAAAAGGTTCTGTTGCTGGAGAAGGAGCTGCCTTTTTTGTATTAGCTACAACTCAATCAAAAAGTACTTATGCAAAAATCTTATCCTCACAAACATTTTCCTTTTGTGATTCACAAGAAATTGTTGCATCTGCTAAATTAATGTTAGCAGAAAACCATATTGATCAATTGGATTTATTACTTCAAGGCAACAATGGAGATGCTGATGACGATGCGATTTTTAATGAAATTGCCGATTCGATTCAGATGAATGAGCGCACATTATATTTCAAACATTTATGTGGTGAATATGGAACTGCATCAGCATTTGGAATGACGATCGCAGCTGAATTATTGAAAAACGAGATTACAGCAAAAAAATTTGGATACGCATTGGCGGAAAAACCAAACACAATATTAATATACAACCAATCGAAAGGAATTCATCACTCTTTAACATTACTGGCAGCATGTTAAATTTCAAAAATTCTCTCATAGTTTTTTTAGCAACAGCTGTCATCATGTATTTTCAATATTACCATGCAGAATTTTCATTATGGTATTTTGCAATTCCAATCCTACTATTTAGCAGCCTACTATTTTATGGATCGTACTTTATACAATCTAACTTTTTTATAAATGCGCTATGCCATTCAACTCTGGAAAAAAAAGAAATTTCTTTAAGTTTTGATGATGGCCCTGTGGAAACCACTAATAAGATTCTAGATATTTTAAAAGAGAAAAATGTGCCTTCTGCATTTTTTTGTATTGGGAAACGAATGCTAGAAAATCCGACCATCTTAAAAAGAATTCATGAAGAAGGTCATGTTATTGGCAACCATAGTTTCACTCATCACACTTTATTTGATTTAATGTCGAAGAAGAAAATGAAACTAGAAATGCAAAGAACAAATAGTGAAGCAAAGAAAACAATTGGAGAACAACTATTAATGATTCGCCCACCATACGGAGTAACGACACCCGTTTTGGCGAATGCAATAAAAGAAGAAGGATTTAAAACCATTGGTTGGAGTTTACGAACCTATGATACGATGATTGACGACAAACAAAAATTAGTACATAAAATTATATCACAAATTAAAGCTGGCGACATAATCTTATTACACGACACACAAAATGTTACAGTTAGTGCATTAGAAGATATTATAAATAAAGTTCGTTTAAAAGGCTACACCTTTGTACGCTTAGATCATCTTTTAAATATCAAAGCTTATGCTTAAGAAAATAATTCCCATAATACTACTTATTGTAAGTTTCATTACAATAAATGCACAAGTGCCAAAAGGCTTTAACGCATTATCAAATGAAACAGAATTTCGTCAGAAACTTGTGGCGGCTTCCAATTCAACGCAATCTATAAAAAGTAATTTTACGCAAGAGAAAAATTTAAATGTGCTTTCTGAAAAGATTACTTCAAAAGGAGAATTTCGATTTAAGAAACAGAACAAAGTTAGAATGGAATATACCAGTCCATTTAAGTATTTACTCATCATCAACGGCGATAAAATTACCATTAAAGACGATCAAAAAACCAATTCGTTCTCCTCAAAAAGCAATAAACTATTTGCGGTAATTAATAATATAGTTTTAGATTGTGTTCAGGGAACTGCATTAGAAAACAAAGACTTTACCAAGAAAATATTCAAAAGTGATAAAGAGTATTTATTGATCTTATCTCCACAAAAAAAAGAATTAAAAGAGTTCTTCAACAGTATTAACATTTACCTTGATGCAAAAGATTGCTCAGTCATTAAACTTGACATGCTTGAGCCTACTGGTGATAATACAGTTATCACGTTTACAAATAAAGAATATAATGTAGTCATTCCTGATGCGGTATTTATTAGTAATTAGTTTCATTATCATCTCTATTGGATGCAGTAAATCACCCTATAGTAGTCTGCAAAAATCAGATGCAGATAAATTATGTATTGCAAAATTCAAACCTCTATTCACCTCCATATTATACAATACAAAAATTGATGTAGTTGGGAAGCATTTAAGTGGATTATTATTATTCAAAACAATGCCCGATAGTTCCATCCGAGTGGTGTTCACAAATGAAATGGGTGCAAAACTCTTCGATTTTGAATATAGAAATTCGGGTTTTAAATCATTATATTGTATTAGTCAGCTAAATAAAAAAATAGTAATTCGACAATTAAAAGAAGACATTGGATATTTGATTATGGATGCTATTAATTTTTCATCAGCATCTGTAAAGCAAAATAACAATCAACTATACTTCGAGTTTGCTAACAAAAAAACAAAGACCTATTATATCACAGATGACAATTGTCTAAAATTACTACGCATTGAAAATGTATCAAAAAACAAAAAGAAAATTGTTATTGATTTAGGTGATTACAAATCAGGAATGCCTGACTCCGTGAATATAGCGCATCAATTATTTCAATTCAATATAAGTTTAAAACAAATTGATAGATAATGTTAAAAGGAGATTTCTATACTATCATTTCAACTGCAACAAAGGAAAGTAATTCTTTTAGCAGCGTGTTGGAAATTAATAAAGAACATGAAATTTTTAAAGGTCATTTTCCTGAGCTTCCAATTGTGCCAGGTGTTTGTATGATGCAAATAATCAAAGAACAATTAGAAGACAATCTTCAAAAAAAAGTAAAACTCTTGTCATCTTCAAATATAAAGTTTCTATCCCTAATAAATCCAGCAGAAAATACAGTGATAGAAGTGGATATCAAATTCATCGCAACGGAAGAAGGAACTTATGTTACTGATGGCGTCATCTCTGTAAAAGGAGCTCCTTATTTTAAATTAGTAAAAGCGATTTACAAATAAATGGAGAACTTAACGCAAATTGAACAAAGGTTTAATCAGCACAAAATTTGTGTATTGATTCCTACGTACAATAATGCGAATACCCTGAGTAAAATCATTGAGGATGTACTCAGTTATACAGCCAATGTAATTGTTGTCAATGATGGATCTACGGATGCTACAAGTAACATTTTAGCAAGGTTCAAAGAAATCAAAATTGTTAGCTATCCGAAAAATAGTGGCAAAGGTTGGGCGCTACGTAATGGATTTAAATTTGCGCGAGAACAAGGTTACGACTATGCAATAACTATTGATTCCGATGGACAACATTTTGCAAGTGATCTTCCAAAATTTATCGACAAACTAGAGGAAATTGGACCCTCTCTTATCATTGGAACACGTAACATGAACCAATCATCGGTTCCTGGTAAGAGCACCACTGGCTTAAAGATTTCCAACTTTTGGTTTAATGTTGAAACGGGAATTAATGCACCCGATACACAATCTGGTTACAGATTATTTCCATTACAATTACTAAAGGATATAAAATTTTACACCACGAAATTCGAATTCGAGATTGAAGTAATGGTGAAAGCATCATGGTGTGGAATAAAAATTGATTCGGTTCCAGTGACAGTTTATTATGCTCCCAGTGATGTAAGAGTCTCGCACTTCCGACCATTCACTGATTTTACACGAGTAGGAATTTTGCATACGATGCTCGTTACAATTACACTCCTGTACATTAACCCAAGAAACTTTTTTCGTAAACTTTTTGATCCTGCCTCTTATCACAATCTTAGAAAACAAATATTCAATGCAGAAGAATCCAAATTACTCATTGCAACATCTGTTGCATTTGGTATTTTCATGGGAATCATTCCTCTTTGGGGTTTTCAATTAATTATTGGGATATCACTAGCTATTGCTTTTCGATTAAACAAAGCACTTGTTATCATCGCCGCGAATATTAGTATACCTCCAATGATTCCTCTCATCATTTTCATGAGTTATAAAATGGGAGCTTTATGGCTTGGTACAAATGCTACTTTATTGCATTTCAATAATTCCTATTCCATAGAAACAGCAAGTATAAATTTTCTTCAATATGTTTATGGAAGTATAACACTTGCTATCGTGGCTGCCTTAGCATTCGGAATTGGAACGTATATTTTTTTATCATTATTCAGAAAGACTAATCAAGAAAAAATATGAGTAAATTCTTTTTGGGTATTTATAATTTCTTTGAAAATAAGAAGTACTTTTTGTACTTTGTAATGATATTGTCATTAGCTACACTATTATTTTTTTCTTCGAAAGTTAAGTTGCAAGAGAATTTTTTGCAAATGTTACCTGAAGATAAAAACACCGAACAACTAAAACATTTTTTGGAGAACTCTAAATTCTCTGATAGAATCATTGTTTGTGTTTCCTCGAAAGATACTTCAAAATCTGCTGAGCCAGAAAAACTAGTTGAACTAGCGGATACATTTGCAGAGCAGCTAAAAAATAAATTTCCTGAATACATTGAGTCCATAAATTATCAAGCTGAAGACAATAGCATTACCACATTGTTGAGTGTAATCGATAATAATCTGCCCATTTTTTTAGAAGATAAAGATTACCTATCAATCGATACATTAATTACAAAAGAAGGTATTCACAAAAAAATTGAATATAACTATAGAACATTAGTTGGGCCGGCGGGAATTGGTTTGAAGAAATTTATTTTACAAGATCCATTAGGATTAAATTTTATTGCCTACAAAAAGTTAGATCGATTTAGACCTGATGAACAATTAGAATTGTACGAACAGCATTTTGTTACAAAGAACAAATACAATTTATTAATGTTCATCACACCTAAATATCCCTCAAAGGAAACCACAAAGAATGCGAACTTCTTTGCCAAAATGGATGAACTAATTAAGGATGTAAGTACCTCAAATAAAGAATTTAATATTGTTTATTTCGGTGCACCTGTTGTTGCATCAGGAAATGCTGAACAAATTCGAAAGGATACAATTCTCACGGTATCGTTAACGATTATTATTTTAGTATTGGCAATGACATTGTTTTTTCGCAAGCTGACAGCCCCAATTCTAATATTAATTCCAGTTGTATTTGGAGGGTTATTCGCTCTTACATTTATTTATTTTTTACAAGGTAGTATCTCTGTAATTTCACTGGGAGCAGGCTCACTCATTTTAGGTATCGCAATCAATTATTCATTGCATTTTCTAACACATTACAGATACCACCCTTCCGTTAGCGACGTGATAAAAGATCTTTCTTTTCCAATGACTATTGGAAGCTTAACAACTATTGGTGGATTTTTATGTTTGCAATATGTAAAAGCACCTGTGTTACGTGACCTAGGATTGTTTGCAGCTTTAAGTTTGACAGGAGCTGCATTGACGACACTTATCTTTCTACCACATTTAATAAATCCTAGGAAATCCGTCTTACCAGAAATAGATGAAATAAAAAATCCATTTTACAACAATTTATTAAAGCGTCTACCAGGAAATAAATTATTATTATGGTTCTTCGTAATCTTAACTCCCATATTTCTTTATTTTGCTTTTGATGTAAAGTTTGAAACTGATATGTACAAAATTAATTACATGTCGAAACAAACAAAAAATGCAGAAGCTGTGGTGAATAATGTTAGTTCCTTTTATCAAAAGTCTGTTTTTCAAATTACAAAAGGAAATACATTAGAGGAAGCGCTAATGCAAAATGAAAAATCGTTGCCTTTGCTCGACAGCATGAAAGCTGAAGGAAAAATAAAATCCTTTACAAATGTATCTATCTTGCTTCCTTCCGAACAAGAGCAAAAAAGAAGAATTTTAAAATGGAATACTTACTGGTCAGTTTCAAAGAAAAATGAGGTTTACACTTCATTGATTGCAGAAGGAACGAATGTAAAATTTAAAGCAAATACGTTCCTTCCTTTTAAAACTGTAACCGACAAACAATATTCAGTTCTATCAAAAAATAATTCAGAAATTTTAAAAGATGCATTTCTTAAAAATTTTATTGAGGAAAGTAATGGAACCTATTCATTAATTGGATTAATAAAAACAACACCAGAATATGTAGGTGATATTTACAAGAAATTTGCAGCTATCCCAAGCTCCATTGTATTTGATAGGCAATATATCACGGATAAGTTAATGGGAATTGTGAGCAGTGATTTTAACTTTATCACTATATGGACTTCCCTCCTAGTATTTGTTGCTTTGCTATTGGTGTATGGTAGAATAGAATTAGCCTTGATCACATTTATTCCTATGGTGATTACATGGATTTGGATACTTGGATTAATGACACTTATAGGAATCAAATTTAATATTGTAAACATAGTTTTGTCAACTTTAATTTTTGCTTTAGGAGATGACTTTTGCATCTTTACTACTGATGGCCTGCAACAAGAGTATGCAAAAAAAGTGACGAAACTAAATTCAATTTCTACTTCGATTTCGCTTTCGGCCATCACAACTATTGTAGGGCTTGGTGTGTTAATCTTTGCAAAACATCCTGCATTAAACTCTATTGCACTTGTATCAATCATCGGAATCTTTTCTGTTTGGATTATTTCACAAACATTACAACCAGTTCTCTTCAAATTATTAATTTCAAATCCAACTGATAAAAAGCACGAGCCTTATACTTTTTTAAATATTATTAAATCAACATTTGCATTTAGCTATTTTATTTTCGGATCAATACTTATTGGTATTCTTGGACTAATTATTCTTAAATTAACTCCAGGGAAAATGACAACTAAAAAAAATATTTATCATTGGGGATTAAGCAATTTTGCTAAGTCGATAATTTATATCATGGGAAATGTAAAGAAGCAAATCATCAATGATCGACACGAAGATTTTTCAAAACCAGCCGTTATCATAGCAAATCATTCTTCTTTTCTAGATATTTTAGTCTTGGTAATGTTAAATCCAAAACTTATTTTACTAACAAATAAATGGGTTTATAATTCACCAGTATTGGGATTAGCTGTACGCTTAGCAGAATATTATCCGGTTGCCGATGGAGCAGAAAATATAATTGATAAATTATCTTCAAAAGTTGCTGAAGGATATTCAATCGTTGTTTTCCCAGAAGGAACGAGATCAGTTGATGGAGTTATTGCTCGCTTTCATAAAGGCGCATTTTATCTTGCCGATCATCTAAAATTGGATATTCTCCCAATTTTAATTCATGGAGCAAATTATACAATGACGAAAGGATTTTTCTATCTAAAAAATGGAACTCTCACGCTTAAGTATTTACCACGTATTATGCATGAGGATAAAAGTTTTGGCAATACTTATTCTGAACGAGCAAAATTGATTGGAAGGTATTTTCGTCAAGAACATAAATTTTTAAGTAATGAAATTGAAACTCCACGTTATTTCAGAGGTCAGCTTTTTAGTAATTATCTCTTTAAAGGTGCCGTATTAGAATGGTACATGAAAATAAAAGTAAGCATGGAGAAAAATTACGTTCTCCTCGATCAAACACTTCCCAAAGAAGGTAAGATTCTCGACATCGGATGTGGATACGGTTTTCTTAGTTATATGATGGGCTACACTTCAAAAAATCGAGAAATTTTAGGAATAGATTACGATATTGACAAAATTGAAGTTGCAAAAAATGGATATCTAAAAGGTCAAAATGTGCAGTTTGAACAAGCAAATGCATTGGAATTTCAATTTAAACAATATGATGCTATTGTGTTATTTGATGTACTCCACTATCTTCAAACAAAAGATCAAATTCAAGTTTTAGAGAATTGTATTAGAAGCATTCCAACAACTGGCATGATCATGATTCGTGATGGCATTAAAGAGTTAGAAAAACGACATAGGTGGACAAAACTTTCAGAGGTTTTCTCCACTCAAATTTTTGGCTTTAACAAAACGGGAAACAATGGTCTTACTTTTCTATCTTCGAAGCTAATTTATGACTTCGCATCAAAACATAATTTGCAATTATCCACAATTGATAATTCAGTTATTACTTCAAATGTTATTTTTGTGCTCAAGAAGAAATAAAATCAGTGAAAGACAAAAAAATTATAATTGTTGGAAGCGGAATTGGCGGGCTAGTTTGTGGATCTATTTTGGCTATCGAAGGTTATGACGTTACAGTACTCGAAATGAATCGTCAAATTGGAGGGAACTTACAAACCTATGCGCGTGACAAACATGTTTTTGACTCTGGAGTACATTATATTGGTGGATTAGAGAAAGGGCAAAATCTCTACAAAGTATTTAAATACCTCAATATTATCGATAAATTGAAAATGGAAAAGCTAGATGAAAAAGCTTTTGATAAAATTCATTTTTATACCGATGGTCAAGAATATAGCTATTCACAAGGATATGATCTTTTTAACAAATCACTTCTTGATGCATTCCCTAATGAAAAAGTAGCAATAGATAAATATTGCACTACACTTCAAGACGTTTGTGAGAAATTCCCCCTTTACAATCTGCGTCAAGGTGATTATATGGAGAAATCAATTTACCTCGAGATTGATACCAAAACTTTTATTGAATCACTAACAGATAATACCCGATTGCAAAATGTACTTGGTGGAAACAATCCACTTTATGCAGGTATCGGGGATAAAACTCCTATCTATGTCCATGCTCTTGTAGTGAACAGTTATATTGAAAGTTCTTATCGTTTAATTAATGGTGGATCACAAATTGCAAAATTGTTAAGCAAGATTATTACGAATAACGGTGGTGTTATTAAAAATAGAACTGAAATAAAGAAATTTGTTGTTAAAGACGGTAGCGTAACTTATGTAGAAGCAGCCGATGGGAAACGTTTTGAAGGAGATTATTTTATTTCCAATATTCATCCAACAAAAACACTACAGCTTGCAGAAACTGAATTTATTCGACCAGCTTATCGCAATAGAATTAACAGTTTGGAAAATTCCGTTTCCGCATTTATCATCAATATCACTTTAAAACCTAGTCAGTATAAATACGTCAATACAAATTACTATTGCTATCTCGAAGATGATGTTTGGAATAGCATGGCTTATACGGATGAAACATGGCCATTATCGTATGCTCTTTTCTTTTCAGGAATGCCCCAACAAACTGAATTCGCTGAAGGCATGACAATCATGGCTTACATGAAATTTAGTGAAGTAGAAGAATGGAAAAACACTTTTAACACTGTTGGAAAACCAAGTGATCGAGGACCAGAATATGAAGCCTTTAAAAAACGTAAGGCTGAAAAACTTTTGGATGTTGTTGAAGTGAAATTTCCTGGATTGAAAGCTGCAATACTAAATTACTATACCTCCACTCCACTTACTTTTAGAGATTATATGGGTACTGATGATGGTTCTATTTATGGAATTGCAAAAGATTATAAAGATCCTCTTAAAACATTTATTTCACCAAGAACAAAAGTGGAGAATTTATTATTAACGGGTCAAAATATTAATTTGCATGGAGTATTAGGTGTAACAATAAGTTCGGTAGTAACCTGTTCTGTGATATTAGGTATGGCAGAAATTATTAAGAAAATAGACGATGCACAAATTGAATAAATGGATTAAGTATCCGCTTTATATTTTACTATCTTTTGGGATACTCTTTATCATCCTATTCATTTATCTTGCTGCCGTTGCACTTGTTGCTCCTCCTGTTCCAAATGATTTGTCCTCCTTATCATTAAACCCCACACAACTTGATACCAATTGTTTAGTGATTGGAAATAACTGGATCAGAAAAAGTAATTCAGGATTATGGGAAATGTACGTTGAAGGCGAACCTTTTGAAAGAGGTGTTATCAATGGGAAACTAGCGAAACAATTAATCTTCAAACAAGAAGATGCATTTAATGATCAAATTTGCAAATTAGTTCCATCGGCTTTTTATAGAAATTTCTTAAAATATTTAATAGCTTGGTTTAATCGCGACCTCGACAAGAACATCATCGAAGAATATAAACTTGAAATTTATGGTGTATCAAAATCTGCTTCACCGAAATTTGATTATATCGGTCCTGCCTATCAGCGCCTAATGAATTACCATGCAGCACATGACATCGGACATGCTTTGCAAAATTTCGCGTTAGTTGGTTGTTCTTCCTTCGGAACATGGAATGAAAAATCAAAAGATTCTACTTTGATAATCGGTAGAAATTTTGATTTTTATGTTGGTGATAAGTTCGCTGAAGATAAAATTGTAATGTTTGTGAATCCAAAGCGAGGTTATAAATTTATGATGGTAACGTGGGGTGGAATGATTGGCGTTATTTCTGGCATGAACATGCAAGGATTAACACTTACCTTGAATGCTGCAAAATCAACCATTCCAAATGGTTCTGCAACACCTGTATCATTACTTGCCAGGGAAATTTTACAATATGCTAGAAATATAGATGATGCCGTTAAGATCGCACACAAGCGTAAAACATTTGTTTCGGAATCATTTCTTATTGGTTCAACTTATGATAACAAAGCCGTAAATATTGAAGTAACACCAGATACTGTTGATGTTTATGATCCAAAACAAAATCAAATTGTTTGCACCAACCATTATGAAGGACCAGTATTAGGTAAAACGGATATCAATAAAAAACAAATGCAAGAAAGTGCATCAGTTTATCGTGAGGATAGAATTCTTGAATTGTTAAATAATATAATTTCAAATACTCCTGAAAAAACAGTTGCCATTTTAAGAAATCAATATGGCTTACACAATAAGTTTATAGGTTACGGAAATGAAAAAGCGGTCAACCAACTAATAAGTCACCACTCAATAGTATTTGAACCTAAAAAGAAATTAGTCTGGGTATCTACTTCACATTGGCAACTTGGTCCTTATATCGCATACGATCTGAATAAGATTTTTGCAATAAAAGGGCTAAAAACAAATCAGGAAGTAAATGATACTTCCTTAACAATTCCAGCAGATCCCTTTTTAAAAACTACGGCTTTTCAAAATTTTATTGAATTCAAAAAAATACAATTAGATTTATCGAATGGAAAGGAAATAAATCCAGATAAATTAATTCAATTGAATCCTGAATATTATCATGCATATGTGCTAACTGGTGATTATGTTTTCAAACGAAAATATTTTACGAAAGCAAAATCATATTATGAAAAAGCATTGACGAAAGAAATTGCTACGTTTCATGAGAGTCAATACATTAAAAATCAAATTGCAAAATGTACAAACGAATTAAGGAAAATAAATTGAGATGATTTTAGGAGTAGGAATTGACATTATCGAAACAGAAAGAGTTGCAGAAAAGATCGCTAAAGAAGGTGGATTTAGAGAACATGTGTTTTCTGTTTCTGAAATTTTCTATTGTGAAAGTAAAACTAATCATGCCGAAAATTATGCCGCTCGCTTCGCAGCAAAAGAGGCTTTGTTAAAAGCATTAGGTACTGGATTTACACTAAACATTTCATTGCCCGAAATTGAAGTGGTGTCAGATGAGATGGGAAAACCATCTTTTAATATTTATGGCAAACTGGAATCGATTGTAAAATCTAGAAATATTTCCACCATATTTTTATCACTTTCCCATTTAAAAAGTATTGCCTGTGCGGTAGTTGTAATTGAATCATTATAAGCTTATGATACTTGAACTAGAACGAAAATCGAATGAGGAAATTATTAAATTTCAAGAGCTAGAACTTGTTAAATTATTACAATATTTAAATTCGAATTCGCCATTTTATAAAAATCATTTTAGTAAAAACAAGGTTGATCTTACCTCCATAAAAAATTATGCTGATCTCGTAAAATTACCTGTAACAACTAAAGATGATTTACAAAATCAAAATTGGGATTTTTTGTGCGTACAGAAAAATAAAATAAAAGAATATTGCAGCACTTCTGGAACAATGGGAACTCCAGTCACCATCGGGCTAACCAAAAATGATATTGATCGCTTAGGTTATAATGAATACCTTTCCTTTTTAGCAATAGATGGAAATGCGGATGATATTTATTTATTAATGCTATCACTCGATCGTCAGTTCATGGCAGGCATCGCATATTACGAAGGAGCACGTAAACTAGGTGCTGGAATTATTCGTAGTGGTGCTGGAAATTTTCCTATGCAAATTGATTTAATTCAACGATTATCTCCAAACGTAATAATAGCTGTTCCATCAACTATTCTAAGTCTCATCAGCTACGCCAACGAAAAAGAAATTGATTTAAATGGTACTTCCGTTCGTAAAATAGTTTGTATCGGAGAAAATATTCGTAATGAAGATTTTTCATTCAATGAATTAGGACAACGAATCACCAATGCGTGGAATGTTGAACTCTTTTCAACTTATGCATCAACGGAACAACAAACAGCTTTTACAGAATGCGAAGCAGGAAAAGGTAGTCATCATCATCCTGAATTGTTAATTTTCGAAATAGTAGATGATGATAATAATCAGTTGCCCCCAGGTGAAATTGGCGAACTTACCATTACTACTTTATCGGTAGAAGGAATGCCATTGTTGCGCTACAAAACAGGCGACGTTTGCACTTACTTTACAGAGCCATGTAGTTGCGGTAGAATGACAAATAGAATTAGCCCTATCATTGGAAGAAAACAACAACTTATCAAATACAAAGGCACGACACTCTACCCACAATCGGTTTTCAACATTCTAAATAGCATTGAAAATATAAAGGAATATGCAGTAGAAGTCTTTAAAAATGAAATTGGTAATGATGAAATGATCATTTATATTGCTGTGCAAGATCCCAATGATGAACTAGATTTTAAAATTAAGCGAACATTGCAATCGATGCTGCGTGTACTTCCTGAAGTAAAGTATCTTTCACTGGATGAAATTCACAAAATGCAGATTTCCGACGATAAAAGAAAAGTAAGCAAATTAAAAGATCTAAGATAATTATCTGAAAAATAGCTGTTTAATCGACACTAGACCACGAAACTATTGTAGAATATAAATTAAATGGATATTTTTATCAAAAAAAAATTTAATCAAACATTTCAAACTAAATATATCAAGTCATGCACAAAACATTCATGCTATTCGCTGTTTTATTTATAACCATAAATGCTTCTTTTGCACAAAGAAAACCAAGTGATCCGAAACACGAAAATCATTATGTAGTAAAAGCAATCGTAAATGATGATTATGCAATTGAATTTGTTGATGCACAATCGCAACAAGAATTTTCCTTGGTAAAAATTACGATCACCAATAAAACTGCTGATTATCTTTATTTCAAAGGCACAGATTCAAAGTTTATTTATGATTTCGGTGCTGTTAGCCCAACAGGCGGATTACTAAATAGAATTGATTTTTTTATCAAG
>JANXSD010000094.1 GCA_025352785.1 Bacteroidota bacterium | reverse complement strand
CAATTTATTGATATCAATTAAATCAAGATAAGGCCGTATCACGCGATTCGATTTTGTTGCTGCTATTTTATCAATACGATTGCGTTTTACATGATACCACAATTGAATGTAGTATCCTTTCATGTGATACAAGTTCACACGATACTGTTTGTTTTGTCGCACGATCATAAAGCTGGCGTGATGCCAAACGTGCCACGCTTTTTCATCGAAATTAAGTTGGTTAAATAACTCTTCTGAGGGGATGTCTTTGATCATATCTTTTCGTTCAACTCACGCAAAATAGTATCACATCAACACCAACAACTAGTGTATTTTGGCGAATAGATCAAAATTCAAGGCTAAACGAACGAAATCACTTACAAATCAAAAATTAAGTAATAAGATAACTCATTAATAAAAGAGTAGCATCTGCATTACAAAGGAATATTACCATGCTTCTTTTTAGGAAGTTTCGCAACTTTATTTTCAAGCATCTCAAAAGCTTTAATTAATTTCATGCGTGTAACATCAGGAGTAATCACTTCATCTACATAACCACGTTCTGCAGCACGATAAGGATTCGCAAAATGTTTTACATACTCTTCTTCTTTCTCTTTTAATTTGGCAGCAGGATCTTTTGCTTTCGCAATTTCATTTTTGAAAATAATTTCCGCAGCACCACGAGCTCCCATCACCGCAATCTCTGCAGTAGGCCAAGCGTAGTTCATGTCGGCACCGATGTGCTTCGAGTTCATTACATCATACGCACCACCATAAGCCTTACGTGTAATCACCGTAATGCGAGGTACAGTTGCTTCACTAAATGCATATAACAATTTAGCTCCATTGGTGATGATTCCATGCCACTCTTGATCTGTCCCTGGAAGGAAACCTGGTACATCTTCAAATACTAATAATGGAATATTAAAGCAATCACAAAAACGTACAAAGCGAGCAGCTTTAGTTGAGGAATTAATATCAAGTACCCCAGCCAAAAATGCCGGCTGATTAGCTACAATCCCAATCGATCTTCCTGCTAATCGAGCAAATCCAACAACAATATTTTCTGCATAATTTTTATGCACTTCGCAAAAACCATTGTCCCCTTCATCTATAACTTCATAAATTACTTCACGGATATCATAAGGCTGATTAGGATTTTCAGGAATGATATTATTTAACTGCGGACGAAGTTCATTATCGGATTGATAAGGACGACGTGGAGCAGTTTCTTCACAATTTGATGGCATGTGACTCAGTAAACGCTTCACATTTTGAATGCATTCGATTTCATTGGCACAAGCAAAATGTGTAACTCCTGATTTAGTGCTATGTGTGATAGCCCCACCTAATTCTTCGCTGGTAACTTCTTCGTGCGTAACAGTTTTAACTACGTTAGGACCAGTCACAAACATATAGCTTGTATTTTCTACCATTAAGATGAAATCGGTAATGGCAGGCGAATAAACGGCACCTCCAGCACATGGTCCCATGATAGCGGATATTTGCGGAATCACTCCAGACGCTCTTGTGTTTTTATAGAAGATGTCGGCATAACCTCCCAAAGAAACCACACCTTCTTGAATGCGAGCACCACCCGAATCGTTCAAGCCAATCACTGGAGCTCCATTTTCCATCGCAAGATCCATGATCCGGCAAATTTTTTCAGCATGTGATTCGGAAAGTGATCCACCGAAAACAGTAAAGTCTTGTGCAAAAACATATACCAATCGACCATCTACACGACCATATCCAGTCACAACACCATCTCCAAGGTATTTCTCCTTATCAAGACCAAATTCAGAAGAGCGATGTGTTACGAACATACCAATCTCCTCGAAGCTGCCTTCATCAAGCAAAAAATGCAAGCGTTCGCGAGCAGTGAGCTTTCCCTTTTTATGCTGAGAAGCAATACGTGTTTCCCCTCCTCCTAACTGTGCAGTTGCTATATTTTGTTCTAAAGTGCTAAGCTTCTCATTCATAAATTAAAGGTCGACCGAAATATGAAACGGTTTCTGCAAAAATGCGCATCTCTACGTCCTTATCAAAACATCTCTTGATAATTGATCAAACTAAATTTTAAGTGGGTCAAACTTTTAACAAAAAACCCCAGAAGTAGAATGCAAAGGCACACACTTCTGGGGTTAATATTATTAATATTTTCTAAAACTGCAAATTCGCTCCAATGGCAAATGCATCCAATGAGTTTTTCACTTTTACATCTACATCAAGAGGTTGTGCATTTAATGCTTTAATAGTTTGTGTATTATAAAAAGTATGCATGTAACCACATGTTAATGTTACAGCCTTGGTTGCTTTGTAGGAGAATCCAGTATTGATGTTGTAGTTGTCTTCAGGAGCAACTTCGTAAGCACCAAGTTTTGTATAATATCCGTTGTGATCTGCATATTGATTATCTGCATAACCACCACCAATACTCACTAATAATTTCGGACTAGTTGTAAATGTTGCACCAACATTATAGGCAATTGCGTTACCCGCTAAATCCGACCATTTCTTTTCATCTGTAACAACAGTTGAGTTCGACCAGTTAGCTTG
>JANXSD010000032.1 GCA_025352785.1 Bacteroidota bacterium | reverse complement strand
ATGTTTTGTTTTATTGAGGTTTGCCCAATAATCATCGCCGTAGTCAACTAAAATTTCATCGCCAGGATTGATGGTTCGTGTTGCCACAATAAAACCACGCTTCACACCTTGACGCACTTTTATTTCATACTGAGCATTATTTTTTAATCCTTCAACACGCCCAATTCCTTTGGCATCATTTGCATAACGTGCCATCGCTTCTGGCGTGAAGTACGCATCAATACAACGATGCTTAGTGATAAAGAAGACATAACCTTCATGACCTTCATCAGCACGACGCTCACACTCGGTCCAGGTAACTATTTCCCCCTCGTACTCGCATACAATATCTCCGCGCGTAAATTGTGTTTTGGTGAACAGGCCTTTTCCAGCGCCCGGTATCAGACTTTTTTTCAGGTATAACATATAACCGGTTTAACGGGTCGCAAAGATAGAATAAGGATTGTACCGCCGAAATAATTGTCGTAATCTGTTTTTTCATAAATACACGTTGCTATTGGTTGATTGTTATACAAGGGAATTTATTACTTCTTAGCACGAGTTTCCCACTAACTAAATGCTAAGCATTAAACTTTAGTTTTTACTATTTTCCGATTTTGATTCTAAGTACTGTTGCCAGAAGATGCAAGAGAAACCTAATACTACAATGATGATCGAGATAGCTAACATAGTTTTTTCGTTTTGTTTCGATAGCAAGATCGGTCGACTCGCAATTTTACCTCACAGATTTTGGTCAATTGGGAATTTGAAAGGGCGAAATCCTGCTTTTTTATCGATGGAAATCAATATCGACTTACCCACAAAAGGGTCTTAAACAGCAACTTTATCGTAATTCACCATCCTATCCAAAATGCGATACGCCTCTTGAATGGTATCTACAGGGATAAGTGTTAAACTAAGCTTGCCTTTCTCTTCTTTCATCTTACATAGGCGAGGATGAGCCTGTACAAAACGCAAAACACTCGCAAATAACGGACTTTGAAAATAGGCCGATTGTTGATTGTTGATGAAATATGTTTTCAAGGTGCGATGCTTTAAAACAATTTTTTCGAAACCTAATAAGCGTGCTTTCCATCGCAAGCGAATAGTATTCATCAATTCAAAAACTTGTGGAGGAATGGGTCCGAAACGATCGCGCAATGATTCAGCAAATACCAAAAGTTTTTCTTCCGTTTCAATATCATCTAACTCCTTGTACAAACTTAATCGTTCAGCAGTATTCGAAACATACGTATCTGGAATACGCATTTCCATATCTGTATCAATCTGACAATCGTTAACGAATGTTGCATTTTCATCTGCTGGAAATAAATCTTTGAAATCCGTTTCTTTTAATTCTTGAATTGCCTCATCCAAAATTTTATGATACATCTCAAAACCAATCTCGGAAATAAATCCACTCTGTTCTCCACCTAATAAATTTCCTGCACCACGAATATCTAAATCCTTCATCGCAATCTGAAAGCCACTCCCTAATTCAGCATGTTCTTCAATAGCTTTTAATCGCTGACGAGCTTCAGGTGTAAGTACAGTAAGTGGTGGAGCAAGTAAATAACAAAATGCTTTTTTATTGGAACGACCAACACGTCCGCGCATCTGATGCAAATCACTCAAGCCAAAATTTTGTGCACCATTAATAATGATGGTATTCGCATTACTAATATCTAATCCAGATTCAATAATTGTTGTTGCAATTAAAACATCCGTTTCACCTTCGATAAATTTCATCAACACATCTTCGAGTTTGTCGCCATCCATTTGTCCGTGCCCAATGCCCGTAACAACATCTGGGCAAAGCTTCTGAATTTTACCCGCTATATCATGAATGTCACTAACTCTATTGTGTACAAAAAACACTTGACCTCCACGTGATATTTCATATTCAATTGCATCTTTAATTAACTTGTCATTGTATACATGCACTTCGGTTGTAACTGGATGTCTGTTCGGTGGTGGAGTATTGATGATCGATAAATCACGCGCGCCCATCAATGAAAATTGTAACGTTCGAGGAATGGGTGTAGCTGTTAATGTAAGTGTATCAACGTTTACACGGATGGCTTTTAATTTTTCTTTAGCAGCAACACCAAATTTTTGTTCCTCATCGATAATCATCAAACCAAGATCTTTGAATTTAATGTCTTTGCTTAACAAGCGGTGTGTGCCGATGATGATATCAATTTTTCCTGCTTCTAATCGCTTTAATGTTTCTGTTTGTTGTGCGGCAGATTTAAATCGGTTTAAGTAATCAATATTGCAAGGGAAATCTTTTAATCGTTCTTTAAATGTACGGTAATGTTGCAGTGCAAGAATTGTTGTGGGTACTAATATGGCAACTTGTTTTCCATCAACAGCAGCTTTGTATGCAGCACGAATAGCAATTTCTGTTTTACCGAAACCAACATCACCACATATCAAACGATCCATTGGGTAATCGAGCTCCATGTCTTTCTTCACATCTCTTGTCGACTTCAACTGATCTGGAGTATCTTCATACATGAAAGATGCTTCTAATTCCGTTTGCATGTAGGAATCTTTACTGAAAGCAAAACCATGTTGCGCTTTCCGTTTGGCATACAGTGCAATTAAATCTTTAGCAATATCTTTTACTTTTTTCTTTGTCTTTTGTTTGAGATTACTCCACGCTGCAGAACCTAATTTATTTAATGAGGGTGCAGCTCCATCTTTACTAGAGTAACGCGAAATGCGATGCAATGAATGAATACTAATATATAAAATATCGTTGTCCTTGTAAACTAAACGTATTGCTTCTTGCGCTTTCCCATTTACATCTAATGTTTCCAATCCTGCAAAGCGACCAACACCGTGATCGATATGGGTGATGAAATCGCCAGGCTTTAAACTGTAAATTTCTTTAAGTGTAATCGCTTCACTTTTACTATAATTTTTCTTTAATCTAAAACGATGGTAACGATCAAAAACCTGATGATCGGTATAACAAACAAATTTTTTATCATCATCAATAAATCCTTGATGCAATGCACTTAATATGGTATAAAACTTTAATTCTATTCCTAGATACGCCGTTGGTCGAGGGAGATCTTCAAAAATGGCATACAGGCGTTCGGCTTGTTTAGCGGAATCTGCAAAAAGAAAATTCTTATATCCTAACTTTTGATTTTTGTAAAGATCTTCAAGTAAAAGTGTAAAATTTTTATTGAAGTGCGGTTGTGGACGAATAGAAAATTCAAACTTTTGTTTAGGTTCGAAATATGGTTTAGATCCAAACTCAACAATTAATTTTTTTTCTAAATGTTGTATAAAACTTGGTGCATCATCAAATAATTCATTTACATTTCTAATGACTTGATCCTCTTCTATTGTTACCGTTTCTCCGTAATTCTCTTCAATTTTTTTTAGTGAAGCTTCTATCGAACGAATCGTATAAGCTACATCTTTACCATAGATAACAGTGTTGGTAGGAATAAAATCAAAGAAGGATTCATGCTCTTCCTTCACCATTCCGGATTGAATATTGGGGATGATCGTTACGAAACCAATTTGTTGTTCGGAAAGTTGTGTTGATGGATCAAAGGAACGAATGGATTCAATTTTATTTCCATTAAATTCGATTCGGTAAGGTAACTCATGTGCGAACGAATAAACATCGACGATTCCTCCACGCACTGCAAACTGTCCGGGCTCATACACGAAATCAATTCTTTCGAAATTATTTTCTTGAAGAAACTCCATCACAAAATCGACTTCTAGCCATTCGCCAATTTTGATTTCCATCGTATTGCGTTCGAGTGTTTTCTTTGTAACAACACGTTCGTGAACAGCATCCGCATACGACACCACTAAAAAATGCGAATTATTTTTATTGATTCGTGTAAGCACTTCCGCACGTTGAAGTACTAAACTATTATCCGGTTTTTCTAGTTGATATGCTTTTTTATAAGAAGAAGGATAAAGCAAGGCATGCTGAGCGCCTAATAAGTTCTCTAAATTGTTTTGAAAGTAAGCTGCTTCTTCACGATCACCAAGGATAAATACTGCGGGATGCTGTAATTCTAAACAAAGCGCCGCCATTACCACAGCATCGGAAGAGCCAACAAGTCCATCTAAATGAACTCTGTTTGCTGTTCTTTTACGGAGGAGATCGACCAAGCTACGCACATGCGGATGATCACGGTAACCTTGCAAAACTGATTTTAAATCCACTATTTAATTAATACTGCAAAGGTAACAAAAGAGAAACGGCTAAAGTGAATGAAAGTTTAAATAATGATAAAAAGATAGTAAATTAACCAAATGCAGGACAGGATTTTTTATGTTTTTTCTTCTTTCCAATTACTCCTTTGTTTCTACTGCCGCCACTATTTCCAGAACTCCCCTTTCCATGAAAATTTACCGGTGTGTAAAGAATACTAATTCCAAATGTCGAAAAGCTATCCCTTTGTTTAGGATTGCCTCGGCCATAACCTTCTTTTGGATATCCAGCGGTGAGATTACTAGAAACAGCAACAGAAATTGGTCCATTGGGAGTTGCAACTAATTTTGTTGAATCTGCATATTTTGTACTTACATCATCCAAATAATCAGTTAATGTAAAGTGATTTGCATATTCCAATCGAACACTAAAAGCGTTACTTAATGGAATTTCAATGCCAATCCCCAATGGAAAACTTAATGTATAAAGTTTATAAGGTTTTGGATAATTACCGCCATTTATAAATTGTCCTTCTGTACCTAATGGTTGAAGGTCAATTTTATTTCCATTGTAAATTGTTTGAGGATTAAATTTAAGATACCCAATCCCAGCAATCAGGTAAGGGTTCAAAACTCTTTTTGAAGATTTAATATTTCTGAATAGTCGATAATTTAAAAGTAACGATGCTTCAACTATTTTTGATTCGAAATTTAAATTTCGCTTTCTGTTAAATAATTGAATTGCCAATGAGTCAGCACCAACAATTTTTCCAACAGTTACGTTAGCTAAAACATCTAATTTTGGATGAAGTCGGTATAATAATCCACCATTAAAGTAGGTTCGAAATAATTTATTATTTGTAAAGAGCCGATCATTCATATCTCCATAATACCATGTGGCACCAGCACCAATATAAATCCCTAAGCGCGATTGCGCTTGAATGGGCTTCGGATGATGAAGCATTGATACAAAAATTGCAAAGCAAAAAATGATTTTACGCATATTGATAATGCTATTAAGCTTCTTTCAATTTTAATTGGAAATTAAATTCGAACCCGTCATTTCAGGTGGGGGAGTGATGCCCAATAAAGATAAGATGGTAGGCGCTACATCGGCTAATCGTCCGGATTTTATTTTCGCGTTTTTGTTATCTGTTACCAAAATACAAGGTACTGGATTTAAACTGTGAGCAGTATTGGGTGATCCATCAGCATTGATCATCATATCGGCATTACCGTGATCAGCGATAATGATAAAACTATATCCACTTTTTTGTCCCGCATCAATTACTTCTTTCAAACATCTATCTACTGTTTCAACGGCTTTTACGACAGCACTAAAAACTCCAGTATGTCCCACCATATCTGCATTAGCAAAATTCAAACAAACAAAATCCATCTCGCCTTTTAATAATTCAGGAACTAAAGCATCTTTTAATTCAATCGCACTCATTTCTGGTTTAAGATCATACGTAGCAACTTTTGATGATGAAACCATAATTCGTTTTTCGCCAATGAAAGGATCTTCGCGTCCTCCCGAAAAGAAAAATGTTACATGAGGATATTTTTCTGTTTCTGCAATACGTAATTGTTTCTTATGATTTATTTCTAAAACTTCTCCTAATGTTTTTGATAAATTATCTTTCTCAAAAACCACTTCAACATGATCGTAACTATCATCATATCGTGTCATCGTAACATAATGCAATGGCAACTTATGCATTTGAAATTCTGGAAAATCTTTTTGTGTGAGTACAGTTGTAATTTCTCGACAACGATCAGTACGAAAGTTAAAGCAGATTACTACATCATTATTTTTTATGGTTGCCAATGCTTCACCATTTTTATCGGTAGTGATGATTGGTTTGATGAATTCATCCGTAACATTTTCCGAATAGGATTTTTTTATTTCTTGTTTCCATTCAGTCGTGTGGGTTCCTTTTCCATTCACTATCGCATCATATGCAACTTTAATTCGTTCCCATCTTTTGTCACGATCCATAGCATAATAGCGTCCACAAATACTTGCAATTTTTCCTGTCGTAGATAGTAGATGATTTTCTAAGTCCGTAAGAAACTTTAACCCGCTTTTAGGATCAGTATCACGACCATCGGTGAAGGCATGCACAAAAACATTTGTAAGCTGATGATCATTCGCCATCGAGCATAATTTCTTCAAGTGATTGATATGAGAATGAACACCGCCATCAGAAACTAAACCCATAAAATGAAGATTGCAACTTCTTTCTTTTGCAATTTTAAATGCATTTAATAATGTTACTTCCTTATCAATTGTATTCTCACGAACAGCTTTGTTGATATTTGCTAATTCTTGCCAAACGATTCTTCCAGCACCTATATTCAAATGACCAACTTCTGAATTACCCATTTGGCCAACGGGTAATCCTACATCTTCTCCACATGCTATTAATGTACTATGCGGATAATTTGCCATCAACATATCCATGCAAGGAGTATGCGCATGTGTGATGGCATTGCTTTCAGTATTGGGAGCGAAACCCCAGCCATCTAGTATCGCAAGTACAACTTTATTAGCCATAAATTTAAGGATTCTGATAGTAAATTAAAGCGGTAAAGTTAGGGAAAAGCGCGCGCGTTTAGATGTGAGAACTACAATAATGGTATACGAAATTGAAAAACGGTTCCTAATGGAATATTTGGCCTTACGGTAATTTTGCCTTTATGAAGCCCCGCAATATGTTGCACAATGAAAAGACCTAAGCCAGTCCCCTTAGTTCTACGTGTCTCCTCATTTCCAATACGATAAAACTTTTCAAAGATTCGTGTGTATTCATTTAAAGGGATTCCAGTTCCTTCATCTTTCACCAAAACAATTGCTTCTTGTCCAGATTTCAATAAATCAACTTGTATGGTAGTTCCTTTTGGCGAGTATTTTTCCGCGTTTTCTATGAGATTATTGATTAAAGAAGTCAATGCAACTTTATCGCCTTTTACTTGAATCCCTGGGATGATATTATGTAAAAACGTATGGTCATGATCCTGCCTTTCAATAAAATCGGTAACCGTGGTATGAACAAAATCGGAGAAGTTAAATTCCTCAAAATATAAATCGTAATTATGGCTTTCTAACCTTGCTGCTAATAAAGTGTTTTCGACAAGCAAATTTATACGATCTGTTTCAACCAATGCTTTTCGGATGACTTCTTCTCGCTGATAAGGTTCAAGTACTCTTTTCTGTAACGTTTGTAAATTAAGTTTTACAGCTGCGAGTGGTGATTTAAATTCATGAGTGATGGATAATAGGAAGTTCTTTTGTTGCCTCGCTAATTCCACTTCTCTAAAAAAGGCACTTCGAATTTTTGAAATTCCAAATATTAATAACCCTAAGAAGACACCACCCTCGCCAAATACCATGTACAATCTTTTCTTCAAATCATTGGTATATGCGCTATGCTCACTAACATCTAAAATTGAATTTCCAGATCCTATATGTTGGTAATGATAAGTTAATAATTCTCTGTTTAATTCAATGAGCAAATATGCCCACCAACAAAATTGGAATAACACATAAGTTACAAGTAAATAAAAGAAGAAGAGGGTACGCGACATTTTTTATAATTATGTTTCAAAGGTAAAAATAACTAATTATAAAAAAACAATATCATAACGTAAACTTGAATCCTTAAATTTATTACTCGTCAATTTGCATAGTGGTGATATTGCCATCAACTACTTTTACTAATTCCCAAGTTCCATCGGGTCTTTGTCGTTCAATAGAATAATTTTCCACACCAGGTTGCCATTCTTTATAAGGAGTCCAAATAAGATCTGTTTTTAAATCGGTTTGTTTTCCAATTAGTAAAATAGAAGAACCCTCATTACTTATCTTTCCTGCTAATTCACAATCATTAATTACATCAATACGATAATAATAATCTCGCTTTTGAACATCCACTTGATTATCGGTGAATGTAGTTATCCCAACAGGGACAGAACCTACTTTATTAAAATTCACTTTATCGGTAGACCGCAAAATCGAATACGATAAGACTCTTTCTGGATGTAAAAGAGGAGGAAGCCATTCTGTCAATACTTGCAAATTATTTATTACTGTTGATCGTATGATTTCAACTTTTTGATCTTCTAAAATATTGATAGGTCGAGCGACTGAAGTATCACTATTAGAAGTATAAATTGAGCCACAAAGATCGGTTGCAATTACTCGATAGGAATAATTAAAAGGACAAACTAAAGTAGTATCGAGATACGTAAATTTGTTTCCAGCAACGAGTGCAATTTGTTGGAATATTCCATTCGAAACTTCTGCACGCCAGAGTTCATAATTGGTTACAGTACATCCACCATAAGCCGACCATCTCACACGAATATTTTGGCCTGCTTGCTGTGCAGTAATGTTGATCGTGGTATGTTCCTGCAGTTGTTGTAATGGCAAAACATTATTACATAAATCTATAGTTTGTAATTTATAAGTATACGTATTTGTTAAGGTGTTAAGATTTGTTTCAGTGAAACTACTTGTGGGTTTTATGGAAGCAGTTGCAGGATTATGGTCTGTGTAAATTAATTGATAATTTGTTGTTGCTGAATTATAACGATAAAGCATGTATGCTTTTAAATCAGTAGCATTACTATTTGCCCATGTAATTTGAACTTCAGTATCTGTTAACACGGTAACCGATAAAATTGAATCTGGTGGAGGTGGAAGTGTATCGTAAATTTCAATATATGCTGTTTCAGTATAGGTACTCGAGCATCCATTGCTATTGGTAATTGTTAATGTTACATCATAAAATCCAGGTGTGTTATAAACGATCAATGGATTTTGAATGGTTGATGTTGTAAAGCCAAAGTCCCAATTAAAAATAGGATTGTAAATTGTTGGAGTTAAGTTGGTGAATTGTATTGGAGATCCAACACATCCTTTTTGAGAGTCTGCAATAAAATCAGCAACCGGACTTTGATTGATAGTTATCATTGGTAAATAAAATGTATCACTGCAACCAAAATTATTTGATGCAATTAAATAGGGATTGAAAAGTCCTCCCCATTGATAGGAATGAACGGGGTAAATACTAGTACTCGTATCATTATCACCAAAATTCCAAAAATAATTTGTTGCACCTAAACTTAAATTATTAAAGGTAATTGCTAACGGCGAACATCCTACAGTTGCATCAATATTTGCATTTGCAATAGGTGTTGGATTTATGGTCACGTTGATACTTGTATCGCTTTTACATCCAAATGCATTCACTACTTCTAGCTGAACAACATATAGGGAATCGTTGATGAAAAGATGTGATGGATTTGTTGCATTCGAAAGGTTTCCATCATTAAAGTCCCAACTATAATTAGGCTGAACTAAATTAGTTGATTGATTTGTAAATTGAATTTGTGAAGGTGCACATCCCGTATAATTATCTGCAATAAATGATGCGTAAGGAGTTGCATGAACTGTTATTACTGGATTTATATTGAATGTATTCTTACAACCAAATCCATTCTCTGCAATAACAGATGCGTTAAAAATCCCTGCTTGAAGGTAAATGTAAGTTGGAGAAAATAAAATGGAAGAATCGCCATTCCCAAAGTGCCATGTGTAACTGATAGCTCCACTGGAATTATTGCTAAAATTTACTTGCAAGTTTTGACATCCTTCTGAAATATCCGTCGTAGCAGCAGCAACAGGTGAAGGATTTATTTGTAGGTTAATTGTTGTACTATCCATACACCCATTATTATTAGTGACAATAAGTTGTGTCTGATAGGTTCCAGCTATTGAATAATTTGTTGCAACGGTTGATCCATTCGCAGTTTGACTATTTCCAAAAGTCCATGAAAAGGATGGATTTTGTGTTAAGGTAGCAGTACTAGTAAATGTAATGTTTGAAGGATTGCAAGCAATCGTATCACTCACATTGAATGAAGAAACGGGGGTTTGTAAAACATGGATATTTACAGGGATTTGAAAGGTATCTCGACAACCATATTGTGTCATTGCAATTATTGTTGGTTGATAAATTCCACCTGAAAGATAGGTGTGTGTTGGATCAATGGCATTGCTACTATCATTATCACCAAATAACCATAAGTATGAATTTGCATATTGAGATTCATTGTGCCAAATAGTTAGGTACGATGAACATCCAATAGTATCAGTAACGCTTGCATGTGCAATTGGATTCGGATAAATATTTACAGGTAATGGAAACGTATAGGATGACGTGCATCCTGTTGTATCTTGTGTGATAAGGGTTACCGTATAAGCTCCAGTATCTTGGTAAAGATGAATTGGATTTTGAATAGAGTCGATAAATCCATCGCCGAAATTCCAAAACCAACTTGATGCATTTATGGAAGAATCAGTAAATGTTACTGCAAGTGATTCGCATCCTGATGTTGATGAAATGTTGAAATGCGAATTGGTGCCAGGAATGTGAATGTAATTTATCTTTTTAATAGTATCACTGCATCCATTTGATGATGTCGCAATAAGCATTACATCATAATATCCAGGGATGTAATAAATATGTGATGGATTATCTGTTGTTGAAGTTCCTGCATCACCAAAATTCCACAAATAGGTAGTTGCATTAAATGATTGATTTGTAAAACTTATTTGTGTTGGCGAACATCCGCCAATAGTTGGAGAATAAAAATTGGCAGTGGGCTTTTCAATAGTAATCATGTTTGAATACACTGCGGTGTCAATGCATCCTCCAGGAAAATGCGCAATAAGCGTTACTGTAAATATCCCTGCTGTGATATAGTTATGTGGTGGATTTTGCAATGTCGAAGTAGTGTTGTCGCCAAAATTCCATAACCACGATGTAGCTGAATTAGATAAATCAGTAAATTGTGATGTATGAGGTACGCAACCAGTAGTATTGTCGATCGTTGCAACTGCCGAATAATAATTTATTGCTTTTTGACTATATGATTTAATGCAACCATGAACATCTGTTATTGTTAATTTAATGGAATCAGTAGGTGCGAGTGTATAAATATGCGTTGGATTGTGCTGAGACGAATTTGTTCCATCACCAAAATTCCACAACCAATTAATTGCTGTAGGACTTCCATCAGTAAATTGCGCAGAGATCGGAATACATTGCCCACTTGTAGAAACTATAAAGCTGCAAACCGGATCAATTACAGTGATAAAATTCGAAAATGTGGAGGTTCGTGTGCAGGAATCAGATGTTGCAGAAAGTAGGATGGTGAAGTTCCCCGAAACTGTATAGGTGTGAACTGGATTAGGATCATTACTCGTAGTTCCATCACCAAAATCCCATAAATAAGAAGTTGCATTCGTGCTCGTATTTTGAAATTGCACTGATGCGTTTATACATGGAGTTTGATTAACAGAAAAGGATGGAATAGGATTATTAACTAAGATCGCAGCTAACGCAAAAGTATCACGGCAGCCCAGTGTGTCTAATGTGGTTAATAGTGGAGTGTATGATCCTTTAACAGCGTAAATATGAGTTGGACTTGCAAGTGTAGATGTAGATCCATCGCCAAAGGCCCATTGCCAGGAAGTAAATGCAGCAGTATTAAAAAAAGTAAACTGACTAATATCGCTTAAACAAATATTACTACTATTAACGCTCATTGGATTCACATGTCCTACTGTTACCGTTGTTGTAATTATTGTTTGACAACCAGCACCAATAGTTACATTCAATGTGATGCCATAAGTTCCTGCAGTTTGAAAAATGTGTGTTGGATTACTTAATGTTGATGTTCCTCCATCACCAAAATCCCAAGAATAACTAGTGATGTCTGGAGTGGTAGTTGAAAATGAAATGGTATATGGTTTACATGTTCCAATAAAATTTAAATCTATTGGTTTTGGATCGTAAGGAATTACATTCACTATTGCAAAGGGATTAAAAGATTGCGAACAACCACCTGGCATACTTGTATTTAATGTTACGGTGTATAGACCAGGAATGAAATACGTATAACTTGGATTTTGATTTGTCGAAGTTGTTCCATCACCAAAATTCCATAGCCAATTATTACTTCCTAAAGTTGGATCAGAAAAGCCAATTGGCGCACCTTGACAAACAGGGATAGTATCAGGAACCGTGTAAGGCACTATTCCACTTGTAATATTTATATAATGTGATTTATAAACGGTATCCTTACAGCCAAAACTATTTGTGATGATCAACCAAGCGGTGTAGCTCCCAACGCTGTTATAGGTATGCGAAGGATTTTGTAATGAGGAGATTGTTCCATCACCAAAATTCCATAACCAATTTGTGATTCCTATTACGGTACCGTTGGTCGTAAATTGAACAACCGTACCAGGACAACCACTAAGAGGATTTGCAATAAATGTTGCACGTACAAGCCATGCCTTGATTAAGTTATTAATTTTTTTGACAGAACTACATCCATGCAAAGAGTAACCAGTTAATGTTACATTAAAATTACCTCCTTGATTGTACATTGGAGTGGGGTTTTGTAAAGGAGATGTACCTCCATTGCCAAAGTCCCAACTATAACTTGTAGCTCCCGTTGTGGTATTGATAAAATTTGCTAAAAATGGAACACATCCAGTATCTTGCTGAACCGTAAAATTAACTATTGGTAAAGAATCAATTTTTATATATTGAGGAATTGTAATTGATCCATTGCATCCACTAAGTGTAGTAACAGTTAAGGTCAATGAATAATTTCCAGGCGCTGAGTAAGTATGACTTGGACTAGCTATCGTGGAGGAAGTGCCATCACCAAAAGTCCAATTCCATGATGTCGCATTAGCAACCGTAGCGTTAAAATTTATAATTAATGGAGCGCATCCTGCAGTATCACTTGACGTAAACGAAGGGACTAGTGACGAGCCAATATTAATATAATTGGGTTTAACTAAAGTATCTCTACATCCATTTGCATTACTTGCAATTAAAGTGACGGCATAAATTCCAGCGCTTGAATATTGATGTGATGGTGATGAAGTTGTTGATGAGGTTCCATCACCGAAATTCCATTGCCAATTTGTTAGTCCTGTTCCTTGCGAAGTGAAATTGAAAGTGGTACTTACATTACAACTTGATGTGATGTTTGCAGTAAATTGTGCCGAAGGTTTAGGATTAATTATTACATACGCATTTCTGATTTTTATATTTTGACAACCATAAGCATTAATTGCAATTAATTTAATACTATAGGTGCCAGGATTTAAATATGTATGAGTAGGATTTGTTAAAATGGAAGTGTTGCCATCGCCAAAATCCCAAGTATAGGAATTCGCATTAATGGAATTATTAGTAAATGAAATGATATTATAATCTTCACATCCTGATAATGGGTTGGCTACAAATGCTGCTATCGGATCATTTACAACAGTAATTATTGTTGTTGCAGTGTCGCGTTGTCCACCTGCTGAAGTAACGATTAATGTTACTGTAAAAATGCCAGGTGTAATGTAAGCTGTTGAAGGATTACTAATCGTTGAAGTATTAGAGTTCCCGAAATTCCAAGTGAAAGAGACAGCACTGGTAGAGGTGTTGGTAAAATTTACCAAAAGAGGTGCGCATCCTGTATTCTTATCAGTTGTAAACGAAGCTACGGGCACTTGTGCCCGTAGAATATTCGATGTTAAGAGAATTAAGAATAGGAATGAAAATAAAAGCTTGTTATGATGTAAACTCGCCATGTGGCTGTTTCAAGATGTTTGGTTGTCTACTTTAAATTTTTGTTCGAGAAGTGTTTTATTTCTCAGGACTTAAAGCATAATTGCTAAAGTTGGATGCCTGATTAATAACAGAATTCACAGCACTATATAATTGTGTCCCTTCTTTCGTGATTTTCTTAACACGATAATAGGAGAATCCTGCTGGAGGTGTTTGATCAATCCAGCTATAGTATAATTCGATTTCTGCTCCAATGCCTTCTTTTACTCCTACCGATTGGAAATCTAGTCCATCAGCAGAACGTTCCACTACGTAAATACAATCTTGTGCTTCGTTTTTAGAAGTCCAACTTAAAAAAACTTTTCCTGAGTTGTAAATAGTATTGTAGTTGTAAATATTCATTGCTGCTTGATTGCTTGCCACCATCGACATTGGATTATTTGTTTGAGGAGTTTGAGCCATCGAACTAGTAGCAGCAGCAATGAGAATTAGGAAAACAATAGATTCTATTAAGAATAAAAATCTGAATGTAGATCCAGTTTGTTCATCACGATTAAAGTAGCGTTTCGGTTTCGAATACATTAGCATTCTGTTTTCACGAATCGTTTTGTAGAAATCTTCAGTATGTGTAGTTGTGTTCATGATCTGATAATTCATTTTTGGTTATTGCAATTTATGGGCATATATACGCTATAGGGTATGCATAAGGTTACATTCTTCCATTTGTAAGGTTTGCCCTTTTTTGTTGAGTTAATGCTTGAGATCTGCATCATTTAATTTTTATGCTCACGGTGATGAAGTATCTAAGTAGTATTTCCGTCTAAATATTTCTGTAAGCTTTTTTAAAAAATGGAGGTGTATTCATTATTATCACAACAAAATGCTTTATTGGAGCCTTTTTTTTAAAATGCATCTTTTCATACGAACCTTACGTAGGAAGGTTCTATTTCAGTCGGAAATTTACCAGATTTAAAAATTTCCTCACCCACCATAACTTTCTTAAAAACCATTCGTAACAGTACCATTATTACTGCAACGTAAACAAAAAATCGACTATGGACATTCTTAACAAGACCATTAAAAAACTTTCAGAAGAGGAGTATCAGCAGCTAATCCAGGAAGTATCTGGAAAGAAAAAGAACAAGCCTTTTTTAGTATTGGAAACAACACGTACACGTGACATCGAAGATTGTGAAATGATGGATTTACTTCAAGTGAATCCCAGTGCATATTATACTTTAAAGTCGAGGTTGAATTCGAAGATTGCAGCGATACTTAGCCGCAAAGTTACAAACCCTATTCAAAGTTTGATGGATGAAGTGTCACGAGTTCCAGCACATTTGTTCGGCTCTAATCGTGAATTTTCTATTCGTGCTTTACGTGAACTTGAAAAGCAATTGATAGAGTATGATATGAATGCTGAATTAATTTTGGTGTATAAAACATTATCTCAGTTACATTTGTTTAGTGATGATTTTGAATATTTTGAAAATAAATTCAATAAGCATGTTGCATTTTCACTTGCAACTTCAAAAGCGGAAAATATATTTTTTAAACTTATCAAGAAACTTGGCGTTTATCAATTAAATCAACAAGAGGTAGATCTTGAAGAGTTGATTATGATGAAACGCGAGCTCTCTAATATTTGTGAGTTGTATGATTCTCATCGCTTGTTTGTATTGTATAATGTTGCACGTATTTATTATTTGTGTAGCGTCCCACATAAGGTGGATGGTTTAAAAGCACGTGAGCTTGAAATAGAAGGAATCCTTCAAAAAATGGCGCACATTTTTGAATCTTATCCTATGGATACTTTTTATCAAAACATTAAAGGCATTACTGATTTATTGTATTTTGAATACTATATACGTACAGGGAATATTGTTCGCGCTGATTATTATTTGCAACGAATACATGTTCAGTTGCCAGATTTAATGGAAAAACATTTTATGCATTTCTTTGTAGTGCAATTCATGCGATCAAAAGTATTGAAGTTTATGATTGATGGAAATATAGATCACTTGCAACTATTTAGCGATAAGTGTGAAAAAGAAATGGATATTGATCAAACCGAAGCATACCATTATATTGCTTTAAAACGATGCTTGGCAACAATCAAATTTTATCAACGTGATTTTCATGGCGCTGCTAGAAAAATTAATGAATTGCGAAATCAAATTTCACTCAAGCAATATATTTATACCGATGTTGATTGCAAACTTTTTCAAGCATTCCAGTATTGCGTGATGGGTGATGATACTTTATGTATGCAAATAATTTCAAGTTTGAAACGTCAGATTCGTGATAATGATAGTCAATTTGATTCCTCACGATTCCTGATGAAGATATTTAAAACCGCATTGAAGCCTGCTGATTATCGCCGTAAGGTTAAAAAACTTTCTGAGATGTGGATAGAATTTGAAACAATGAATAAAGGATTATTTCCGGTGCTCACTTATATTAAAGTGGATGAGAATATTCTACGTAGGATGGGAAATCCTATCAAGGATTAGATAAAAAGAAAGGGAAGCAAAATTTGCTTCCCTTTCTTTTTATAACAAATTGATTATTTAGTATGTCTATTAACATTGTTGTTCCATTCTCTATTCAGCATCGCAAATTGAATTTCACTACTCCATTTTCCTTTGAAGAAAAAGTTCTCAATAAAGTGTCCTTCCTGTCGAAATCCAATACTCTTCATCAAATTAATAGATGCGATATTTTCTGCATCAACCGTTTCCACTACACGGTGAATATTTCTGATATCAAATAAAAATTGTAGTATGCCAATCATCGCTTCTTTTCCAAAACCTTTTTTTTGATGTAAGTGTGATATGGTAATCCCTATTTCCGCTATTCGTATATCGTTGTCATTGAGCTTTATTGCACAGTCACCAACTAAATTATTAGTTGCCAAAGATTCAATTCCATATTGCACCCATTCGCCTGCTTTTCCAAATGTTTTATCGGTTTGATTTGCAATAAATAGTTTAGCGTCTTCTTCATTCATTACATCAAAACCTTGAAACTTGGTAACTTTTGGATTAGAGCGATATTGATAAAACAATTCAAGATCTTCTGATTTCAAATTGCGAATAGATAATCGTTCTGTTGTTAAAAATAATTTTCCCATGTTACAAAGATAGGTTGCATAGATAATAAATTATACAAAAATCGAAATCGATAGTATCATCATCAAAATAAAACACCAAGAAATTTATTCGAGCTTAAAACGCAATAGCATCTAAATACTTTTGGCTAAGCGGCTTATTTACATATTTAAAAACATGCTGATTGGTACTAGCTTTATTAATGTCGGCAGGACTTATAGAAGAAGAAAGCACCACAATTTTTGAAGCATTACGTAAATTTTCTGGAAGCGCTTCAAATTCTATTAAGAACCCAAAGCCATCTTTCACTGGCATATTTAAATCTAAAAAGATAATCTCAGGGAATTCTTCAGGATCTGTAAGTCCTTTCAAAAATGCTAATGCAACATCTGCCGAATTTTTCACTTCTACCTTCACGGCAAATAAGCTAGAAGTAATCATACGTTCGTTGATAAAGTTATCGATCTCATTATCATCGATAAGCAGGACCTTACGGTAACGGGCCTGGTTTGTTTTCATCCGAGGATAGATCTTTAAGGGTTGAACGTTTTTTTGTGGTGATGAACGGAATCGAACCGCCGACACAAGGATTTTCAGTCCTTTGCTCTACCAACTGAGCTACATCTCCCTGAGGAGGGCGCAAAAGTAAAACTTTTTCATTAATAACAAGATCCAAATTAATCTCGTTTTGTAGTTTTTTCCTTTTTTCTTTGCAGTCTATGAATTTTATTATCGATAATGGCAATACTTTCCTGAAAATCGGACTCTTCGAACAAGGTCAGTTTGTGCTGAGCGCTAGCTATCTCCACTCTGAAAGCGATAAATTACTCAGCGATATTCATCCCTATAGCATTGAGGCAGGAATTCTTTCTTCGGTTGCAGAACTTCCTCTAAATATTGAAAATTATTTTAATAATTTGCCGTTTAAAGTGATTTTGGATGCCGAAACTGCCCTTCCAATTCAAAATAATTACCATTCTCCAAACACCTTGGGCGGCGATCGTTTGGCAAATGCAGTAGGCGCGTGGGAGCAATTTAAAGGGAAATCCGTTCTTGTGGTTGATGCTGGGACTTGTTTGAAGTTTGACTTTATAGATCATCAAGGGAATTATTTAGGTGGAGGAATTTCGCCCGGACTATCCATGCGTTACAAAGCATTACATCACTTTACTGATCAATTACCGTTACTCATCCCTATTGAACATGCAAATTTGATCGGACAGGATACAGTTTCTTCCATACATTCTGGTGTTATTAATGGCATGACAGGTGAAATACTTTCCCTAATACATGAATATCAAACGAATTTTCCTTCTCTTCGCTGCATTCTTACAGGTGGCGATGCTCGTTACTTTTTAAATAAGCTTAAAACCTTCATCTTTGCATCCCCAACTTTGACACTTCAAGGATTGGATACAATTCTCCGCTATAATCAATGAGGCCCAACGCTAACAAATTAATCTCCGGTCTATTTTATTTACTGATGCTTCCGGCCTTCAGTGTTTTTGCTCAAACAAGTACACTTTCACCTTATTCACGGTTTGGTCCTGGTGATCTTATCTTTAATGGATATGCAAATCAAGTAGGGATGGCTGGCGTTTCCAATGCGGGAACTTCTGTTTCTAAATTGAATTTCAATAACCCTGCATCTTATGCTTATGATACGCTTATGATTTTGGATTTTAATCTTTCGAGCGAACGATTAAGACTTAAACAATCATCTGTATCTAGTACCCAAGTAAATACTTCATTAAATAATTTCTCGATTGGAGTGCCTTTAAAACGAGGAATTTGGGGAATGGCATTCGGCTTTATTCCCTACAGTGGGATAGGTTATAAAATTCAAACTGGAGAAGTACTCGATACTGCTAATTCTTTGATCACAAAGTATAGTGGTAATGGTGGATATACCAGATATTATATTGGAACAGGAGTAAAAATAACGAAGAATCTTTCGTTGGGTGTGAATGCAAATTATCTATTTGGAACAGTCAATAAAACAAGAAAGATACTTTTTACTAACCCCTCTTTTTTTAGTAATCGTTATAAAGAAGAAGTCTATCTCGCCGATTTTTATTTCGAAATGGGCTTAAATTACAATGGGAAACTAAATGATAAATTTAATTATTCCCTCGGACTTACGGGATCTCCTGCACAAAGTATTAAAGCTAAGAAAACTACCTTGTGGGAGAATTACAAATACGAATCATTTAATGATTTAGAAGTAATTCGTGATACCATAGATTATTCTCCTGATAAAGCGGGCACCGTAGTATTGCCTACAAAGATTGGATTTGGCGCTCAAATTTCAACTAAAAGGTATTCAGTAGGCTTGGATATTAATTGGCAAGATTGGAATAGCTATAAAGTTTATGGTGTTAATGATGGTTTAAAGAATAGTTTTAAAGTCGCATTGGGAGGTCAATGGATCCCTAATGATAAAAGTTTGAGTTATTCTTCCCGAATTCAATATCGCGCCGGACTCTATTTCAATAAAACATTTCTCGAGTTAAAAAATACAGCCCTTAATGATTATGGAGTTACTTTAGGTGCTGGTTTGCCTTTCAAAAAATCTTATGGATCCATGTTTAATTTCGGTTTTGCGGCTGGAATGAGAGGTACCACAAAAGATAATTTAATCTCCGAACAATATTTGCGTATGGTTTTCGGCATCACATTAAATGAAGATTGGTTCCGTAAAAGTAAATACGATTAATTGAATGTTGTTTCGTTTCGCACAAAAAAATATCAGGATACAGGTCATTGGCCTGTATTTTTTATTAGCTTTAGGCTTCCTATTTTCTTCCTGCGAAAACGATAAGAAGGAGATAGAAAGAATCTCCGCAAAGAGTTCAGATCCAGCAGAAGAAATTAAGGGTCTTGAAACGCTGTATAGTGATTCGGGAATAGTTAAAGTAAGAGTAACCGCTCCAGTACTAAAGAAGATCACTACGCCTCCAGCAATAACGGAATTACCAAAGGGGCTATTGATAGAGTTTTACGATCAAAATAAAAAGGTGATTTCAAAATTATCTGCAAATTACGCCATACATTTTGAACAAGAAAGTAAATGGGAAGCAAAGAGTAATGTAGTAGTAATTAATGAAAAAGGTGATCAGTTAAATACCGAGAAGCTTACTTGGGATGAAAAAAAAGAAATCCTTTATTCTGATCAGTTTGTGAAAATTAAGACGAAAGAAGAAATTATCTACGGTAACGGCTTTGAAGCCAATCAGGATTTTAGCAGATATCGTATCTTTAATGTAAAAGGAAGAATCACAGTAAAAGAATAATGAGATGCTACGGATGCTAGAACTTTCTTGGTTTTTTATTGCATTGATAGGCATAGCTTTGGGAAGCTTTAAATGGATGACGGAGAATTTCTGTTCTGCAATATGGTTTTTCTTGTTTTCTACAATTGCCACAATTTTTTGGATGGTTCGCCGTAAGCAGCGTATTCTAATGGAGAAAAATCAGAGCTGAAAAAGCTATTTTTATCTCGATAAATCGAACTGCCCTTCAAAAAGATTGGAAGTTGAGGATGCTTGCTGTGTAAAGTGATACGGCTAATTTTAGTTTGTAGGAAACCGTTATCGGCTTTCGTCGTAATAGGAAGAATCGTATATTCGCAGCCTCAAATCGGAAAAATAATATAGTTATGGCAGTTATCAATAAGATCAGAAGCAAGGCAGGCCTATTGATTGGAATCATAGGATTCAGTCTCTTTGCTTTTATCCTCGGAGACCTTCTTCACAATAACAGGAACTTATTTGGTGGTAGTGACTCCTCTGTTGCTGTTATCGCTGGTAAGAAAATTAATGTTCAGGATTTTGAAGCACAGGTTCAAACCATGGTTACCAATTATAAGCTGAACAACAATACTGAAAACGTTGACCAAAATACAATGGATCAGTTGCGGGAGCAAGCCTATAATCAACTCGTCAATGATGAAGTGATGGGGAAGCAATATTCTAAGATTGGTTTAACCGTTTCACCTGATGAACTTTTTGATATGGTAAGAGGGAATAATCCACATCCACAAATTAAGCAAGCATTTACAGATCCTAAGACGGGAGTGTTTAATCCAGCCAATGTGATGAACTTCCTTAAAAATATGGATAATGATAAAACTGGAAAAACGCGCGCTCAATGGGTCGTTTTTGAAAAAGCAATTCAACAAGAACGCTTAGGACAGAAATACAATGATCTTGTAAAACAAGGGCTCTACATTACTACTGCCGAAGTGAAAGATGATTTCATCAATAAAAATCGTACTGCATTTATTCGTTACGTTGAATTACCTTTTAGTTCCATTCCAGATACCACAATTCAAATTTCAGATGCTGATTTAAAATCAGTTTACAATGCTAATTTAAAGCGCTACAAACAAGTTGCTAGTCGCTCCATTGATTATGTAACATTTGATGTAAATCCATCTGAGATTGATCGCAAATCAGCAGCGGATGCAATTGCAAAAATGAGTGATGGATTTAAGGCTTCAACAAATGATTCAGCTTTTGTTGTGCTAAATAGTGATTCCCCTTTTGATGGTGCTTATCACAAAAAAGGCACATTACCTCCCAATATGGATTCTGTAATGTTTAGTGCCGCAATGGGTACTGTTGTTGGTCCGTATGAAGAAAATAATACGTTAAAGCTTGCTAAACTTTCAAGTAGTAAGATGATGCCAGATTCTGTAAAAGCAAGTCATGTTTTACTAAAGGTTGCTGACGCATCTAAAAAAGAAACAGTAATGGCATTAGCCGATAGTATTAAAAAGGCCATTCAAAGTGGAACACCGCTGCAAATGTTGTCAGATAAATATTCAACAGATGAAGGTGCGAAATCAAAAGGTGGTGACTTAGGTTGGTTCGCTTCTGGTGCGATGGTAAAGCCATTTAACGACGCATGTTTCGCTGGCAAAAAAGGTGATGTACTAGTTGTGGAAACACAATTTGGAATTCACATTATTCAAATTAACGACCAAAGTAGTACGTCACGACAAGTACAAGTATCATTTGTAACACGCAAAATTGAAGCAAGTTCAAAAACATATCAAAGTGTTTATACAAAGGCTAATGAGTTTGCAAGTAAAAACAATACGGCTCTTGGATTTGATAAAGGTATTAAAGAAGGAAATCTAACTAAATTGACTGAAGCAAATATTACGGAATCATCAAAGCAAATCGGACCATTAGAAAATTCACGCGAATTAGTTCGATGGTCATTTAACGCAAAGATTGCAGATGTTTCAAAAGCATTCGAGTTTGGAAATAAATTTGTCGTTGCAAAATTAACAGATGCTCGTGAAAAAGGCTTTTCTACACTCGAACAAGTTAAAGATCAAGTAACGGCCGAAGCTCGTAAAGATAAAAAGGCTGAAATGCTGATCGAGAAATTAAAGAAGTCAGGGAATGCAACAAATCTGGATGTGATTGCATCTGCTAATAAACAAACTGTGTTGCCAGCTGAGAACATTTCTTTCGCTACACCGTTCCTTGGCAATGCAGGAATGGAAGCAAATGTTGTTGGTCATATTATGACGCTAAAACCCAATCAGCTTTCTGAGCCGTTAAAAGGCCAGAATGGAGTGTATGTAGTAATGGTTACCTCATTTAAAGATGCGGTTCTTCCAAAAGATTTAGCGGATCCTAAAAAACAATTGCGTCAGCAAATTCAATCACGTGCTCAATACGAAGTATTTAATGCATTACGCGAAAAAGCAAATATCGATGATCGAAGAGGAAAATTCTATTAAGAATAACTGAAAAATATTTAAGCCCTGAAGTACGAATACTTCAGGGCTTTTTTTATGGTAATTAACCATTCTTAAAATTCAAATAATGATCATAAATTTGAATTAATTTGGGGTCAGGTTTAAAAGTTGGGGATTACTGGCAGAAAGGATAACTTTGATATCAAAAAGAGATCGAACCGCTAAGCTTCCAATTACTGCAACAATTTTTTCCATCAGAGATGATGGATTACTTCATTATTACGTCTTTCGAAACCTTATGTAATGTAGAAAAGAAGAAGGAGTAGTTGGTAATTGAATTTGAAGAAAAGAATGAACTACCCAATGGCTATTCGTCCTCAGAATATGAATCAAAAGGCTATATGGAAAGCAATCTGATCCAAGATTTTCCACTTAGGGGTAGGCAAGTTTATCTTCGGATAAAGAAACGCCGATGGCGTCATAAGATAACAAAAGCGATAATAAAACGTGACTTCACACCAATGGCTTACTTATTTGTGTTACAAAAAAGGATTGATTGAATGAAATAGAAGTTTCGTTTCCGATAATTGTTCTGTAATTGAAATCAAGATTTCTTCCGATAGATTTTTCTACTTTGATATTATTTGCAAGCGGTTGTATAGTATTGATTCCTTCTTCTTCGGATGCAGTTGAAAATATTGAAGGAACTTTGTAACCGAAACTTGCACCAGCTCTTGCATAAAAAGTTTTTGTGAATTTATACATTAGGTTCAATCGTGGTAACACGAAGAAACCGAATTAGTTTTGGTAGTCGGTTCGTAGTCCTGCCTCAATTGTCAATTTTTCGGTAGGTTTCCAATCGTCTTGCAGAAAAATTCCTGTTGTAAAATAATTGTAGTTGCGCTGCAAATGACTTCTACTGCTGTCTTCCAAAAAATTTTCGGTGATGAAATTTATTCCTGTCACGAATTGATTTTTCTTGAAATCAAAATTGAAAGTTCCTTCAGTGTAACTACTGATTTGCTTCCCGATGAAAGAAAATGTCGGCTGATTTATTTCTCTGTCAAAATAAGATACGTTGTTTTTGAGAATGAATAATTTACCTTTCTGAAATTTCAGTTGTGTTGAAATGCGATTGGAAATGTTTTCATCAAAGAACTTGTGCAAACTATCTGCTTCATTTTTCAAAACTTTCATGTCGCCTCCTTTGCGATTATCATAAGTTGTGATAACACCAAATTGTAATGTTGTTTTCGGATTGAAGTAATAATAAAAAGTTGGTGCGAGATTCAATGTTTTTGATTTTGGCAAATCAGAAAATCCATCGTGGTTAACATCTTGTGCCGATTGAAAATTATTTGCTGTAAGGAAACTGAATCCAAATTTTTTCCATCGCTGTGAAAAATAAGCATTGATGTCACTTCCGAATAATGAAGTTTGATTGATTAAAAATGTTAACTCTCTTTTTTTCTGTGGTTTTTTAGGAATTAAATTTATGATTCCAGCAATGGCATCACTGCCGTAAAGCGAACTTGATGAACCTTTTATTACTTCCACTTGTTGCAAGTCAAGTGGTGGAATTTGCATGATGCTTAGGCCTTGAGAAAATCCGCCATACAGAAGAATACCGTCCTTTAGAATTTGTGTGTATTTGCCGCCAAGCCCTTGCAAACGGATGCTTACATTTCCGTTTACCGCTGATGTTTGTTGTGATTGTATCCCAGTTCCTTCACTCAACAACATGGAAATGTTGGATGGTTTCATATTTCCCTTTTCGTTGAGTTCTTCGCCTTCGATTACTTCAACACGAATGGGGATTTCTTCAATTCTGGAATTGGTTCGTGTAGTTTGCACAATAACTTCGCTTAATTCTTTTGTATTGGGTTCTAATTCAATTTCAAAAACTTGATTGGGGTTGGCAAGCGGAAATGAAATTTCTTTTCTCAATTCATTGTAGCCGACGTTACGGAAATGAATTTTAAATTTTCCATTAGGAATATATTTGATTGCTACCAAACCTGCGGTGTCTGTGATTGCACCCAGTTGTAGAGTGTCAATGGAAACCGTTGCAGCAAATAACGGTTGCTTGTTTTGTTCGTCAACCACTTTTGCTTTGAAAGTGTTTTGCGAATAAGCAGTAGTAGTGGTAGCCACTACTATTACTATGAGAAATATTTTCTTCATTACTGTTTTTGAAATTGAATTATTTGAAAATAAAATAGTCTCTGTTCCGAAATGTCGGAATAAAACAATGCAATTCAAAAAATAAAATCAGTAATGAAAGTTGCCGCAAATAAATTTTGTCAGGCGGTGAAGGTTCTTTGAAAAAGAAAACTGCAACGCTTTCGAATGGAAATCGCAGCGAAAAATAAAGTTGCTGAAAGTAAAACGCAAATCAGTACTCTTGTCAAGATGAGTAGTAAAATCATCTGTTGTCTTAACCGAAGTAATGAAAGAGTGAGTTTCCTTCTCGTAATTCTGGTTGCGTTCGTTGCTGTCCAACTCAAATGCAGCAAATACCTGTCAGCAAAAATAAGAATTTGAACAATGTTCGTTTCATGTTGCGAAGATAGGAAATTGAAATAACAAAGCCCGTTACTTTCGTAACGGGCTTTGTTATAAAAATATTTAAATGAAACCTATTTACAAATGCAATTAGGTGTGTTCGGACAATTGTCCTTCGTTCCGATTGTGGCTGTTGGTTTGGCAACTACTGGCTTAGTTGTTTGCTTGGAACTTATACAACCTAGTTTATCAGGACAATTGTTATCGACCTTCTTTGTGTTGCAGTTCGCGAACACAAATGCACCTGTAATCATTAACATTGCTATAATGCCTAAACCTATTTTCTTTTTCATTTGTATTTACATTTAAATTGTATTAAATTATTTGACTAAAAGTTTAAAAAAGTCAAACAATTTCTGGTGGATGGAAACTATCAGTACAAAAGACGGAAGTGAAATTTTCTTTAAACTGATGGATGCAAAATTTTTAAGTGCTGAATTAATACAACTTGAAATGTCGGTTCGGAAATGTAGCAACCTAGTAGCAACCTAAACAATAAGCACACGCCAGAAAAGGATTGCACACTCCGCTTTGATCTTGCTTAGTCTGTTTGCTCTCTTGCTGTTCGTGCATGCAAAAAGAATCTCCACAACTTTCTTCTGTATGCACATTAAATACTGATGCAATTGCGGTCAAAACAGGTTGAACTGTCAGCAGCCAAATGTAAGTTGTAAGTAGGAGAGTCTTAAATTTCATTTTCTGTTGCCAAAGTTACGATATTAAAAATAAAAGTCGAGTTTTTCAGTAAACTTGCTATGAAGTTGTGAGTTCAATGGGGCAAATTAAAATGTGAGACAAATTGTGGTTGTGGCATGTAATGACTTGTAAGCTCTTTTTATTTTTTTGCAGCTAGTGAATTGAGTTCCGAGAAAAAATAAAATGAACCTGCAAATGTGCTGGGTTGTGGAGCTGTGTTGCCACTATTTGAAACTCACTATATATTTCTTATTGAAGTTGTTCGTAAAAAGTTACTTGTCCGGTGTCGATGTTGTGAAGTCCGCCAATGATTTTTAATTGCTTCGTCTGTTCCATTTCATTTAAAATGATGCTCTGTTCTTTTATTTTTTGAACAGCCAAGGTAACATTGATTTTTGTTACATTTTTTAAAAAAGAATCATTGCTTCCGTTTCGTTCAGATTTAGTCAGGGTTTCATTATCGATAGCTGGTTTTATTTTGTTAAGAAGTGCGGTAATATTTCCCAAAATAATATTGTTACAAGCACCTTCAATAGCTCCGCATTTTGTGTGCCCAAGCACAACTATGAGTTTTGAACCTGCCATTTTGCAGGCAAACTCCATGCTTCCTAAAATGTCTTCGTTAATAATATTTCCCGCAATGCGAATACTGAAGATGTCACCTAAGCCCTGGTCAAAAATAAGTTCCGCAGAAGTTCTTGAATCGATGCAACTCAAAATGGCTGCAAAGGGAAATTGACCTGACGATGTTTCATTAACCTGTTCTAATAAGTTACGATGAGCGTTGATGTTATTTACAAATCTTTTGTTTCCTTCTTTTAACATTTCAAGTGCGAGTTCAGGTGACAAATTATCCTGTGTTTCTTTGGTATGAGTTCTCATTTCATTTAGCGCTTTTTCGATTCATATTTGAATAATTCTCCTAGTATGATGCGAAGTTAAAATTAAATTTTTAGTGTTTGTTATTTAAAAGTTTTTCAGAATAAGCAAGCATTACGGATGAAAGTAGAAACACTACATGTATTATAACTTGCCACATAATATGTTCTGATTTATAGTTGTTAATGTTAATGAATGTTATCAATAGATGAATACCTGATACGCCAACGAGTGCTCCAGAGAGCTTAACTTTTAATGTTCCAGCATCAATTTTTTGCAACCATTCAGGCTTGTCTTCGTGCTTGTCAATATCCAAGCGACTTACAAATGTTGAATAACCACCGATGATAACCATGATAAGAAGATTGGCAACCATAGTTATGTCAACTAATGTAAGTATACCAAGCATCAATGCTGTTTCGGTGATTTCATTGATGGTTACGCACAGGTGTATCAATTCAACAATGAATTTGTAGGCATATAAAACTCCTCCTACAATAAGCCCGGCATAAAGCGGTGCTTGCAGCCATCGGCTGGCGAATAGTATTTTTTCAAATGCAGATTCCATTTTATTGCTCATGGCTTTTTTGTTTTAAATTTTAAATATCCTTTGATTAAAAATAATGTGGTAACGAGAAAAATTCCGATTATGAAATACTCTAACTGATGGATTAGTTGCGGAAATCTAATGCCGAGAAAATAACCGATTGGAATAAGTGTCCAAACCCACAAGAAAGCTCCTGTGATGTTGTAGAGTTTAAATTTGAAAAAATTCATATCAATAGTTCCTGCAAGAATTGGAACGAATGTTCGCACAACAGGCAAGAATCGACCAACTATTATTGCTACACCACCATATTTATCGTAATAAGATTTTGTAGTTTCAAGATGCCGTTTTTTAAAGAAGAAAGAGTCTTCTTTTGCAAATAATTTTTTACCGAAATATTTTCCAGAAATATATCCTATCAGGTTTCCTAAAATTGCTGCACCTGTTACGGAAAAAAGAAGAAGGAAAATATTTATTTCCAAATCATTTGTTCCGCACAATAAGCCCGCAGTAAATAAAAGTGTGTCGCCTGGAAAAAAGAATCCGAAAACAAGCCCCGTTTCAATAAATATGATTACGAGTAAAAGTGAAAATCCGCCGTAATGAATTAGTTTTTTCGAGTCGAATAACAAGGTGAAAAAATCTGAAATAGTTTCCATGTTTTTTTATTTAAGTTGATGTGCTGGTAATTTATTTCGTACTATTTTTTTTATCTTTATTATCAACATGATTACGAGATAAAGTGAAATCCAAAACACGGATGCCATGGCAACTAAAAATCCCATCATCATAATTATGAAGATTGCTGTAATCGTATAGAGTATATTACTTTTATTGGGTTCCATTTTTTTTTAAAATTAATGATGCGGCAATGCTTGTGAGTAGAATACTTAAGACGGTAATCAGGGCATATTCAATTGGTATATCGTAAACTTCGGAGAATACCATTTTTAAGCCGATGAATATTAATATAGTCGCCAAGCCAATATGCAGAAATCGGAAAAGGCTTATCATTCCCGCAAGTGCAAAATAGAGAGACCTTAATCCGAGAATTGCAAATACATTGGAAGTAAAAACAATAAATGTGTCGGTGGTAATTGCAAGTATGGCTGGGATGGAGTCAACTGCAAAAATCAAATCGGCTATTTCAACAAATACCAAAACAATAAAGAGTGGTGTTGCCGCCAAGACACCTTTTTGAATTTTTACAAAAAATTTGTCTCCATGATATTCATGTGTTACGGGCAACATTTTTTTTACGAACCTGATGACAGGATTTTTATCAGGTTCGATTTTTTTATCTTTTTGAAACAACATTTTTAATCCTGAAAAAATAATGACTGCACCGAACACATAAATTATCCAATGAAATTTAGTGAGAAGCGCTACACCTGCAAAAATGAATATCACCCGCATAACAAGGGCACCTAATATTCCATAAAACAATACTTTGTGTTGGTAGTGTATAGGCACTTGGAAGTAGGAGAAAATTAAAATGAACACGAATAAATTATCTACGCTTAGTGATAATTCAATAATATATCCAGTTAGAAACTCAATTGATTTTTCGGGACCCTTCCAGAAATAAACAATTGCGCTAAACAACATAGCAAGTCCCACCCAAACAACTGTCCATGCAAGTGATTCTTTAAATGAGACGGCATGAGTTTTACGATGGAAAATCCCCAAATCAATTCCAAGCATCAACATTATGAAGAGGATGAAACCAATCCAGAAATAAATTTCGGTTGTCATTTATTTATTGTTGAGGTGTGACAAAATAATTTTAGGAACATTGATTTATTCATTATCGTAAGTTTTTAAATTACGGGTACAATTTTTCTTTTATTGAATATTTGGATTTTTAGATTTTCTATTTACTTTTAAGCGCCTTCACAATTTTTAAGTTTTGGCCTATTCAATTTATTTACTTCGGGTTCTTGCATTAAAATCGTTTCCTGATATTGCCAATCTTATCTCACACAATTTCTTTTCTATCGTTGGCGAATTATCTAGTTGCAGGAAAATTTCGCTGTCGATAAATTCTCTATAAATACGTATGAGCGTGTTTGCTTTTTCATAAACGAAATTCTTTAATTCCTGACGGGAGTTAAAGCCACTGAATTTAATTTCTGCTTTCATAAATTTGCTTTTTTATTTTGATATTATTAATGTATTTACACTTTTCGCTGCTTAAACAATTGGCCGATTGTATTTTTGGTTTCATTCGTTATTCAATGAAACTGACTTTACCCGAAGTGATATCGTAAAATGCACCAACAATTTTTACACTTCCATTTGTAACCAGCTCATTTATCACAGGGCTGTCTTTTACGATATCTGCAATAGTCATCCTTACATTATTCTTTGCAGTTTCGTCAAGCATTAAATCGGGATTGGATTTGTCGCCAGTGATAGCAGGTTTTATCTGCTTAACAAGTTGTGTAAGGTTTCCTAATTCGGCATTGTCAACAGCACCTTTAACCGCACCGCATTTGTTGTGCCCCATCACAACAATAAGTTTTGTGCCTTTTACTTTGGTTGCAAATTCCATGCTGCCTAAAATATTCGGGTCTTCCACATTACCTGCAACACGGGCAACAAAAATATTTCCGATGCCCTGGTCAAAAATAATTTCAGGCGGGATGCGTGAATCAAGGCATGAAAGAATTAAGGAGTGCGGATGCTGGTCTGATTTTGTGTGTTCAATCTGCTCCTGGTAATCGGTGTTTGTCAACTTGCCGTCAACGAATCGCTGATTTCCGTTTTTAAGTGCTGCAAGTGCATCGTCTGGTGTGTTAATGGTAACTTCTTCATGCGTTGCATGAGTTTTATCGTCATGAGATGTTTCAGTTTTCTGTTGTCCGCAAGAAGCTATAAACAAGCTAATACAGAGTGTTGCTGTAATGTTTTTGATTTTTTTCATTTTAACTTATTTTATTTAAGCGGCAAAGATAGTAATAATATTTACAATGATAGTATTACTATTTAAAAATAAATGATTACTTTTACAACGGATTTAAAATTCACAACAAAATCATATTGCTTATGGAACTCACCTTACAAATAAGGATGAACGAAAAACTTTTTCTTCGCAACCCCGAAGAAACCGAACTTGGGAGGGAAATACTATTGCACAGTATTGTTCTCATTCATAAAACAGGATTTGAATTATTCACTTTCAAAAAACTTGCTGAAAAAATCGGGACTACAGAGGCAGGGATTTACCGCTACTTTGAAAACAAACACCGTTTACTTGTTTACATTGTTTCGTGGTATTGGAGCTGGCTTGAATATAAGGTGATGGTTCACACTAATAACATCAAGTCGCCCGAAATAAAACTTAAAAAAATAATTCAGATACTTGCCACAGAGGTTAAAGATGATGTGCAAACAACGCATGTTGATGAGCGGCTATTGCACGAAATTGTGAGGATGGAAGGTGCGAAAGCATATCTGACAAGGCATGTAACAGAAGACAATAAGCAACGATTATTTAAACCATACAAAGACCTTTGCGGCACGATTGCAGCAATTATTCAAGAATGCAATCCGAAATATAAATATCCCCGTTCGCTGTCAAGCACTATTATTGAGATGGCGCATTATCAAAATTTTTTTATGCGAAATCTTCCTTCGTTAACGGATTTTGGAAACATAAAAGATGATGGGAAAGTAATCGGATTTTTGGAAAATTTGGTTTTTGCATCCTTATATCCTTTAAAGCGCAAATGAATAGATGCAGCGTGAGAATAAAATTCAGCCCAAATTATTTTCAACTACCTCTTCCAAATTTTTCAACCAAAATAATCCGCTTAAAAAAACATATCTTAAAATTGCCGCTATTGCATTGATACGATTTCTTCGTTGACAATTTATAGAAAAAAAACAAGGAAGGATATTTTTTCACATTCCGATGAATTACGAATTAAAAAAAATGGCAATATCAAATACCGAGTAACTAATTAATAAGATTGAATTAATCATGTACTGGCCATTTTCGGGTTAGTCGTAAAACAGTCCCCAGTTATCTTGAATGTCTTTTGATTTATCAAAAGTTTTTATCCAATCAATAAAATGCAGTCGAAAGAGATCGAGTTCATCACGTAAAACATTGAGATACCGATCATCAGAAAGTCCCATCATTTTTAATCCAGCGGTTTGGGTAAGAAGATTACGGGCAGCCACTTTTATGATTACGGCATTTTCCATCCTCAAAGTGTAGAGGTCAGCACCTTCGGCACCCGCAATTTTGGGAGCTAAAGTAAGTGCATCTTCAAGCATAATACTTTTATAATGTTCCGACATATCATCATCGGGTAACGTTTCAAGTAATGCCTCGGTAATATCAAAAATCTGATGTGCTAAAATCATCAATGGCATCTTTTGAATACGCTCATCCTCACGGCGAATGTCTGCAAGTGCCTCTTCATCAGGCTCCCCCGCTTCAAAATCTGAAGGATCGAAATCCTCATCATCATTTTCCCATGCCATAAAATCGTATTCTTTGATCCGACAAATATACCGCTCGAACAGCCTTAGGTCAATAGCTGTGCACAAATAAATATTCCGTAGAAGCAACCCAGCCTAATCGACTTGAAAAACTAGTTTAGAATTTAGCCAATTAACGTTACCTTTGTGCTATAATTTGCATCCCCATTATCATGTTAAATTTCTTTAATAATATCCTCAAAAAGTTTGTAGGAAGTAAGTCAGATCGTGATTTAAAAGAGTTAGGTCCTTATGTTGGACTTATCAATAAAGAATACGACGAACTGCAATTACTCAGTAATGATGAGTTACGAAACTGTACTGCTGAATTCCGTCAGCGTATTCAGGATCATATTCAAACCATCGAAACGGAGCTACAAGAGCTCACAAATAATGCGGAGTCGAATCCTGAAATGGATCTTCAAGAGAAGGAACTCATCTTTACACGTGTAGATGCGCTCAAAAAAGAGCGTAACCAGAAAATCGAAGAGATTTTATTGGAGATTCTTCCGCGTGCTTTCGCCGTGGTGAAGGAAACTGCTCACCGTTTTAAAGAAAATGACGAACTAGAAGTTACCGCTTCTCAATTGGATCGTGATTTATCAGTAAAACGTAATAGTGTAGTGATTAAAGGCGACAAAGCATTTTATAAAAACGAATGGCTTGCTGCTGGAATTCCAATGAAATGGGACATGTTGCATTATGATGTGCAATTAATTGGTGCTACAGTTTTGCATCAAGGAAAAATTTCGGAGATGGCGACTGGTGAAGGTAAAACATTGGTTGCTACATTGCCGATTTACCTGAATGCTTTAGCAGGTCGCGGAGTTCACGTGGTAACAGTGAATGATTACTTAGCTAAGCGTGACTCCGAATGGAACGGTCCAATTTTCGAATTTCTCGGATTAACTGTTGATTGTATTGATAAGCATCAACCTAATTCTCCTGATCGTCGCAAAGCTTATTTAGCTGATGTTACTTACGGAACAAATAACGAATTTGGTTTTGATTATTTACGAGATAACATGGCTCGCAGCCCTGAAGATATGGTACAGCGCGAACATCATTACGCCATAGTGGATGAGGTTGATTCGGTATTGATTGATGATGCGCGTACTCCGTTAATTATTTCTGGTCCAACACCACGTGGTGATGATCAAGAGTTTTATGAATTGAAACCAAAGATTGAAGAATTAGTAACAGCACAACGTAATTATATCAACACATTAATTGCTGATGCAAAGAAAAATCTTGATGTAAAAGAGAAACAAGATGAAGTAGGAATTTCATTGCTTCGTGCAAATCGAGGATTACCCAAACATCGTGCGCTCATTAAATTATTGAGTGAGCCAGGAGCTAAAGCATTATTACAAAAAACAGAAAATGCTTATATGGCTGAGCAAGGTCGTTTGATGCGTGAGAAAATTGATCCTGAACTTTATTTCACGATCGATGAAAAAAATCATAGCATTGATATGACTGAAAAAGGGATCGATAAAATTTCTACAGACTCAAGTGATGCACACTTTTTTGAGATGCCAGATGTGGGTTCTGTAATTGCTGATCTTGAAAAATCAGCTCTTTCTGCTGAGGAAAAATTAGAGAAGAAAGAAACATTACTACGTGACTTTGCTATTAAGTCAGAACGTATACATACTATTAACCAATTGTTACGCGCGTATGCTTTGTATGAGCGTGATGTGGAGTACATCATACAAGATGGTAAAATTAAAATTGTTGACGAGCAAACGGGTCGTGTGCTAGATGGTCGTCGTTATAGTGATGGATTACATCAAGCCATTGAAGCGAAAGAAAATGTAAAGGTAGAAGCAGCAACACAAACGTATGCTACTGTTACTTTACAAAATTTCTTTAGGATGTATCATAAGCTTGCAGGTATGACAGGTACTGCAGAAACAGAAGCTGGTGAGTTTTGGGAAATATATAAATTAGATGTTGTTGTTATTCCTACGCATCGAAATATTTCTCGTAAAGACGAAGAAGATTTAGTTTATAAAACAGTTCGTGAAAAGTACAATGCTGTTATCGAAGAGATTGATCGCTTAACAAAAGCAGGTCGTCCGGTATTGGTGGGAACAACATCAGTTGAAGTTTCTGAATTGTTGAGTAGGATGCTTAATCAACGTAAGATTAAACATAATGTATTGAATGCAAAATTACATCAGCGTGAAGCAGAAATTGTAGCAGCAGCGGGGCAACCGAGTACTGTAACGATTGCAACCAACATGGCCGGTCGTGGAACAGATATTAAGTTAGGTGCTGGCGTTAAAGAATCAGGTGGATTAGCAATCATCGGAACAGAGCGGCATGAATCTCGTCGTGTGGATAGGCAATTACGCGGGCGATCAGGACGACAAGGAGATCCAGGTAGTACTCAGTTTTTTGTTTCACTAGAAGATAACTTGATGCGTCTTTTTGGGTCGGAACGTATTGCTAGTTTGATGGATCGTTTAGGACTGAAAGAAGGTGAAGTGATTCAACATAGTATGATCACCAAATCTATTGAACGTGCTCAACGCAAAGTGGAAGAAAACAACTTTGGAATTAGAAAGCGTTTATTAGAATACGATGATGTGATGAATGCACAACGCGAAGTGATTTACAAGAAACGTCGTCATGCATTGTATGGTGAACGATTGGCGCTTGATTTACAAAACATGCTTTTTGATTTGAGCGATACGATTTTAACGCAATATGATGATGAGCGTGATTACGATGCTTTCGGTTTAGAATTGATACGTATTTTCGCTATTGAAAATCCGTTTACGAAAGAGGATTTTATGAATGCCAAATTAGAAGATTTGAGTGATCGATTATATCATTCGTTGGATGAACATTATCGTTTCAAAGCAAAACTAATTGCAGAGCGATCGTTTCCAGTTATTAAAGGAGTTTACGAGCAGCCATCACAAAGTTTCGAAAATATTGTTGTTCCATTTACCGATGGTATTCACAACATTCAAGTGCTTGCTAATTTGAAAAAATCGTATGAGTCGCATGGTCGTGAGTTGATAAGTGCATTTGAACGCAACGTAACACTTTCATTGATTGATGATGCATGGAAAGAGCATTTACGTGATATGGATGAATTGAAGCAGAGTGTACAGAATGCAGTTTATGAGCAGAAAGATCCTTTGTTGATTTATAAGTTTGAATCATTTGAGTTGTTCAAGAAAATGATTGATGAGATTAACCGAGATACGATGTCATTTTTATTTAAAGGTGCTGTTGCTGCTGATGAGCCTCGTCAGGTAAAACAAGTAGCTGCGCCACAAAAAACGGATATGAGTCGACTGCGCACTACGCATGATGAGTTCCATCAAAATAGTAATTCCACAGGAGGTCCGCAAATGGAAGGAGGTCCACAAGCTCCTGCTGCAAAACCACAACCTGCAAAAAAAGAAATTACCACCGGTAGAAATGAGCCTTGCCCTTGCGGCTCTGGAAAAAAATTCAAAAATTGCCATGGGGCGATGGTGGAAAGTTGAAATGATAATTTGACGTCCCTATAGCAATCGGGATGAAAATGTGTTGATTTGAAGATGAAAAAATTTTAAATAAATAATATTAAGAGGAAGATTGAAAAATTTTCCTCTTTTTTATTTCTATTAAAAAATTAAATTACGAAAAACTAATTTTAAGTTCCATGGAAATAGGTATTGACAGTTTCGCATCTGTATCAACGGATATAAAAAATGATAGTTCCCAACGTAACAGAAATGGAATTCATCATTTACTGGAGAAAATAGTGCATGCTGATAAATGTGGTCTAGGAATTTTTGGAATTGGTGAACATCATCGAAAAGAATTTTTGGATTCAGCACCCATAGTGATACTTGCTGCTGCTGCTGCACAAACCAAAAATATTCGTCTTACAAGTGCAGTAACAGTTTTAAGTGCTGCTGATCCTGTACGTGTTTTTCAAAATTTTGCAACATTGGATTTGATTTCTGATGGAAGAGCAGAAATTGTTGCAGGAAGAGGTTCATTTACGGAGGCATTTCCACTGTTTGGTTTTGATCTTCATGATTATGATGAATTGTTTGAAGAGAAATTAAATTTGCTTTTAAAAATTCGTGATAATGAAATTGTAAGTTGGTCGGGAAAATTTCGTCCTGCATTAAAACAACAAGCTATCTATCCACGACCATTACAAAATCCTTTACCCATTTGGGTTGGAGTTGGTGGAACGCCATCCTCATTTGTTCGCGCAGGAACATTAGGATTGCCTTTAATGGTTGCTGTAATTGGCGGCGAAACACATCGCTTTCGTCCGTTGATTGATCTTTATAAAAAAGCTGGAATTGCCGCCGGTCACGCTCCTGAAAAATTAAAAATTGGATTACATTCATTGGGATATGTTGGCAATTCAAGAGAAGAAGCTATCAACGATTATTTTCCGGGTTATGCTGAAACATTTACTCGCATTGGCAGAGAGCGAGGATGGCCACCAGTTACAAGACCACACTTCGATGCACAGACAGGCGACACAGGAGCATTAATTGTTGGCGGACCAAAAGATGTTGCAGAAAAAATTATTCGTCATAGTAAAGCATTAGGAGGCATTTCACGATTAACTTTTCAAATGGATAACGCAGGATTATCGCAAGAGAAATTATTAAATGCCATTGAATTGATTGGAAAAAAGGTTATTCCGATGGTGATGACAAGTGAAGGTTAAACACTAAGAATTAAATTGGATATCAAATTTGATACTTTAATATGAATCATAAGTAGAAAACAATTTTGCAAATACCATGAATTCAAAATATAGTTATGGATGTGAAACAGTTAAATGGTGTTAAGAAATATTATATATTGATTATCAATGTATTGAGATATAATAACCGGGATAGTTATTATTGATTAGTGGATACTCTTATCTTTGCTAACCAAATGAAAAAAGTCACAGCTATTTTAATGCTTTTTTTATTCCTGATCACAAATTCAGGAATAGCTGTTACCATTCATAGTTGCGGTGGCAAAATTGCTTCTGTCACCTTAGTTTCTTCGAATGACCATAGATGTGCTTGTGGTAAAAAAGTGATGAAACCAGGATGTTGTAAAAGTAAAACTACAACACTAAAGGCTCAAAAAGATTTAGCAAAAACAAACCAACTTATTTTTAAAAGTGCGGTGCCTGATTTCGATATTAATTTAGTTTCCTTTTGCGAATTTATTCCTTCCACATTATATACTAATTATTCATCGGCTTTTTATCGTCCGCCGCCGAATAATTCCAAAGTGCCGATCTACCTTTTGGATGGCATTTTCCTTATTTGATTTATTTTAAGCAAGTTTAGATTTAATTTTTAAATTTAACTATGCTTCGTTTGTTTACCGTCATTTTGAACGGTCGACTTTGTTTGTACCTATCACAAAGATAATTTCTGAGAGAAATAAAACTTATCCATTAAGAATCATAAACAATTAATAAAACATAAAACTCTAACACATTGAAAAAAACTACCTTATTAGCAGTCCTATTGATGTTTCTAATGAACATCACAAAAGCACAAACAGCAATGCAATTAAATGGGATGGACTGTAATGGAAACATGCATGATCTATACGCAGATTTAAATGCAGGAAAAGCAGTACTAATACATTTCTTTATGCCAAACTGTTCAGCTTGTCCTCCACCTGCAAAAAGAATTCAATTAATGGCAAATCATATTTTATCATCGCACCCAGGTATGATCACCGCTTATGCAATGCCTTACAATAACTCGACTACCTGTACCTACACAACATCATGGGTTACGACTAACGGATTATCGCTGTATGCACCGTTTGATAGTGGCGCTGTTCAAGTTGCACATTATGGTGGGTTTGGAATGCCTACAGTTGTATTATTAGGAGGTGCGGATCATAGAGTAATGTTTTCGACACAAAGTTTCTCTACAAGTGATACAACGATCATGAGAGATTCGATAATGGCATTGTTAAATTCTGCCACTGGAATAAATGATTTACCTGCTACCGTTTCATCTTTTGAAGTATTCCCTAACCCAGCAAGTGAAAATGTAAATATCAATCTTAGT
>JANXSD010000027.1 GCA_025352785.1 Bacteroidota bacterium | reverse complement strand
AATAATGCTCAGTATGAAATAAAAGTGCGTCAAGGTGTGAAGCGTGGTTTTATTGTGGCAACACGAACCATCAATCCTGGCGATGAAATTTTAGTTGACTACGGCGATGATTATTGGGCAAACCTCAATAAAACAAAACATTTGTACGAGGAAATGAAATTGAAGAAGAAAGCAGCGAAGGCGAAGAAAAAGAAATGATTTGAAAATTTTTCAATTTGATGATTTGAAAATTCCCCGCCCCAGAAAAAATAAATATTTATTGCTTTAGTGTTTAGATGAATTGAAAATTTGTTTGAATGTAAATGTAATCTTAGGACTATAATACAAATCCTATCTTAATGAATCTTAAGATAGGATTTGTATTTTCAATTGGAAAGTATAGGATAATAATATCGACTACTTCGTTACCATCACTTTCTTAACATATCGTTTCCCTTTTGTTGTTTCGCAATTAAAAATATAAACTCCAGCTTGTAATGTATTAATTTGAATTGCCTTACTTGTTGGTAAATTTACTTCCATTACTTTTTCTCCAAGCATATTTGACAAGGTAATATTTTTTATTTTTTCGTTACCAGTTAATTCATAATTTAAAATATCACTCGCTGGGTTTGGCCATACAGTAAGTGTACTATTTGTATTTGCAATTTCATTTATACTTGTTAAATTAGCAACTGTGGTATCTGCAAAACAGATAAGCCAAATATCATCATAGCCTCTTGATGCTTCTGTTTTATCACCGCCAATACCACCTCTTGTACTGCCACTTACAACATAAATTCCAGTGTCCATTTCTGATAATGACTCTACTCTATTTGAACCTAAACTCCCAAAGCGCTTATCCCATAGTTTTACTCCATCGTGATCTATTTTTAGTAGCCAATAATCTTGAGTTCCTCTTGCCGCTTCTGTTACATCACCACAAGCAGCACCTTTAACATTTGTTGCAAATAAAAACCCACCATCGCTTGTATTAATTGCTAAATGACTTGTTTCGTATTTTCCGTAACCATTAATAGTTAAAGTTGAGCCTCCAGTTCTTAAACAGGATCCAAATCGTTTATCCCATAGTTTCATTCCCAAGCTATCCACTTTCACTACCCACAATGAAGTATCATTACTTGATGTTTGACTTACATCAAAACCCTGAGGCGAAAAGGTCCAACCATATAGCATATAGCCCCCATCATTTGTAGCTATTACGTCCATTATCCTATCATATTTGCTACCACCATAATTTTTTTGCCATAAAATATTCCCTAAGGTATCGGTTGCAATAATTCCAAAATCATAAATTCCATTTGTGTTCATCGTTTTATTACAAACTAATATTGAATCAGACCATCCTCCCATTAATAATTGATTTGCTTTACTTTTTAATAATGATTTCATTGGCGAATGATGATAAAATGACCAATTGAATATCTTATTCTGTATATTGATTTTAAATGCAATTAATCCAGGGTTATTATAAAGAGTTTGATAACATGGAGGGATAAAAATATTGCCATATTGAGGCGGATTATTTTGTAAGCTTGATAATCTCGTAGCGATGTATAAATTATCATCATTTAAGATCATATCGTTGAAATAAAATGCCATATTATGTGCACAATAGCGCTTATTCCATAATTTATTGCCCAATGAATCAATATTCAATATCCATATTCCTTGCCCTGAAATTGAATTGGGATAGGTGTAAGGATCAGTTAAGTCACCCGACGAATCGGTTGCCCAAATACTACATCCAAGTAGGAAAGAATTTGTGTTTTGTTGAACCATACCAAATACTGTTGTATTAGTTCCAGTTCCCATAGAACCACCATACGTTTGATCCCATAATTTATGTCCAAATTTATCCAACGTAAAAACCCAAGTGCCATAGCAGGTTCCCGAACAATATAGTGTATCTTTTCTACTCGCTGTTTTATCAAATCCCGCATCTGATGCACTAAGACATGCTATTGTAATGTTTTTAGATGGAGTAATTAGCATATTTGCAATATTATAATCGGGAAAATTACCTCCTATGGTTTTATCCCACAATTTTAAAATTGGTTGCGCAATACCTTGATAACTTAAAAAGGATGCTACTAAAAGTAGCATCCTGAATTTTGTATTTACACTCATTTTAATTATTGCTTAATAAGTTTACTACTTTGTGTTGTACCATCAAGCGAAGTTATTGATAGTAGATAACATCCTTGTGGCGCATTTGAAAGGGCTCCGTTTAACTCCTTCTCAATATTTAAATATAAACCGTCTGCTTTTTTAAGTATTCTTCCTGTAATATCTGTTAATATTACCGTATATTTTGAATAAATATCCATCCCCTTTAGTTGAATTTGTTCGGTAAATGGGTTCGGGTAAATAGTAAGTTGATTTTTATTTTTATCAATTGCTTTGCGTAAAACATTGGTGCTATAATTTGCTAATTTATACTTTAAATCTCCATTATTTTCATAATAAAAATACAGCATCTCATTTTCCGAATACCCTGAAATTGCTACTTCGGTAGTAATTCCTGGGTTTGGATTAACTAACATATCAAAACTTTGCGCTGTGTTGTAAGGCTGGTTAAAATTTGTTGAAGTTGGGTAATTATAGGGATACCAAAAACGGTTTGCCAACCCTTCTAAAGGTGTTGATGCTGGAAAAGAACTATTAATATCATCAAAATTCCAAGCGACTACGGTTTCTACTTCCTGTGGTTGTAATACTATAGTGGGTTCATAATTTAAATCTAAAATTGCATTTGATCCATTAAGATTATACGCAGAAGTAGCTTGAAAACTAAACCCTACGGGATAACTAGAAATTCCTGTTGGAACAAGTGCATTATAAAGTTGGATATCATTTTGTGAAAGTGTTGGATTAATTTCTCGATACGACACTCCATAATGTACGGGCCAGTAGCCATACATAATGGTTCCAAAGGCAGCCTGATTGGCTAAATACATTTTATAGCCATCGTTAATAGAAATGGATGGCTGATCAAGAGTTTCAGAAGCTACAAAGACTGGAGGTTGATGTGCAAAAGTTGAACTTACACAAACATTCCATGCTGTTCCTGCAAATAACAATGTTTGGTCGTTAAAATCGCTAATAATCTCTTGGCTATTATCTCGAGTAAATGCCAAAACTACTACCGCATCGGTTGTTGTTAAATGGTTAGCATCATAGGTAATATCAACATCAGGTTGAGATATGTTTCGAGAACCACAATTAATTTTGCCAATGTTCCCAAATACTAATGCACCAGTACTCGTATTAATATAACCGGTTAATTGGTATATGGACCCACTACTATTATATCCATTATCACATGCCATTACAAAATGGCCATACTCATCACCTGCAACGCTTACTATACGATCAGTCATTGTTCCAATCGCTAACACACCCGAATATGCAGCTGTTGCTGAAAAGGAGGTGCCTATCCATGGATAAGCCGAATAAACTGCACCAAAAACTGGATCCTGATAAATTATTACTGCATAAATAAATTTGCCAACCCAATCCGAAACCAAAGCAATTTCGGGATGAGTAACAGGATTAGAGGTAATAAATGAACGAAGTACTTGAGTGCCGTTAAAATCATAACCCCATCCTTGCTTTGGTCCATCCCATGCAAATACCTTCATTTGAATTGTTGGGGTAGAAATGTCGTCAACATACCCATCACAACTAATATGATTTACAGAGGCCGCATTTGTTAAAGTTAATCCTGGATTAAAGGCAGGCTGAAACTGTCCATGTAAATCTGAAACTGCTCCCATCATTATTAAAGTTAATAAAATTAATAAGGGTACCTTTTTAAAATACGTAAACCAACCTAAAACTGGTGGCTGGTGACTGGTGACTGGTGACTGGTGACTGGTGACTGGTGACTGGTGACTGGTGACT
>JANXSD010000006.1 GCA_025352785.1 Bacteroidota bacterium | reverse complement strand
AACGCCGATACGTGCTCTGCGTGGTAAACTGTAGTTATCAGGATTCTGCAATTTGATATAATACTGATCAATAAATGCTTGCGAATCACTTTGAGTTGCTGATAACTGCTGACCATCTGGAGATTTAATAAATCCATCATCAGTTGCATTACCAGTTGCACGATAAACATTCACAATATTTCTTGTATCCAATACATTTTGGATTTGAAGATATACGTTGATGTTTGCTTTTTTCTTATCAGAAACCTTAATTGCAATATCCTTATCGATTTTAAGATCAATACGGAACTGCCAAGGATTACGCGCACCATTTACAGTACCTTGAACGGCTCTTTGACCGTTACTTTGCCATCCAATTGCTGCACCTTCTCGTGTAGCACGTGATTGACGTGTATATGGAGTTCCAGAGTTAGCTTTAAACACTGCATTAATACCAAAACTTTCTAAAATTGGCTTTCCAGCAATTAAAGGCCCGTTATAATTTGATCCTTCACCATAGCGATAATCCATAGAAACAGAGAATGTATGACGTTGATCAAAATCAAGAGGAAGTATTAAGCGCAAGTTAGGTTGATCGGTATTTGTTAACTCAACGTTTGAATTTGAACCGGAACCTGTTCCTTGTGCAAATTGTAAGGTATAATTAGCTGTTAAACGAACATTACTTGTACGACGAAGGTCATAGCTGAAGGAGAATCCTTTTACTGTTCCGAAATCGATATTATCCCAACTTCTGTAAGTGTAAGGCATTGCATATTTAACATTAGCAATCTGAATCATATTTTTCATTTCACGATAAAAAGCAGATATCGTTAATGCAGAACTTTTACTTAAAACTTGCTTAAATCCTAATTCGTAATCTGTTGTACGTTCTGGCTTTAAAGATGAATTATTGATATCACCCGAACCTGATTTTTGATAATTGTAAATATCTATAGGATCATTACGAAGATTTGAAGATGGACGCTGTGTCAATACATCATAATGCGCAAAGAATTGTGCTTCATCAGTAATTGAGAATGCAAATGCGATACGAGGCATGATAGATATTTGTGGTTTGTAATCCTCAAATACACCACCTATGTTCCAATCCTTTTCAGCTACTGTTCCTGCATCTGGTTTTACCGCAGAATATAATTTACCAGTAGAAGATGTTTTAGCAATAAGATCTGGATCTGAAACGATTACTCCATTTAAGTCATACCATGTACTTCCATTTCTGTATCCAACTACAGTAGTTAGATCGGCAGCAACACCTAAATAAGGAATGAAATTATCCTTGATGTTGTCTGGTCTGTTTGGAATGCCACCTGGCAATTCGCCTACATTATATGAATCTAAAAACAAATATTTATCCTTTATCGATTTTTGATTTGCATCAAAGCGATCTATACGTAATCCAATGTTGAAGTTAAGGTTATCAATCGCAAATTGATCTTGAATATATCCTGCCATATAAGTAGGACGAAATGCACCAATTGATCTCGTATAATTCCCGTTAGACTTTTGTGTAAAGAAATCTACAAAACTTGATTTGTCATTCGTTTTATTACCGTAGATATCATAACCATAGTAAAAGTCCACAAGATTTGATTGTAACAATTGATCTGGACTAAACATTTTAATGTCCAATTTATCAGGGCTTAAAGCATCAAAATCGAGATACTGTGTATTGCTAGTTGCATTTTGTTTACGTACGTTTTCATAAAAACCTTCAACGGCTACACCTTCAACTGAATCAGGCGAATAACCAGTACCGAAATTTGAATAAATTTCTATAACACCAGAAACTGGATTAACAATAGTATCTATGTTAAGAAGGTTAGAACGATCAGAAGAAATATAATTCTTATTTGCTAATGCTCTTCCAGATTGGTATAAACCACGTGGACGATTTTGATATTGACGATCGATACGTTGTTCAAATTCGAAACCAACTTTTATAGAATGATTTTTTATATCAGTACTACCACCAATTGTAAATCGATAATTGTCATTATCTAAAGTTGCATAAACGTTACGTGCACTTCCTATCGCTTCCCATTCTCCCATAACGTTTAAAGGACGGAACAAATCAACAAAGCCATTTGGAATTCCACCAATACCACTTAATACATTGATACTATTGAAGGTTGTTTGACCAGAATTGGCTTTATAAAAATCATACGCGATATTATTATATTGTTCTGAAGTTGGATTGGCTCCTACTGAAGAATAGTCATAATTATTTGTGTATTCATTATGCGAAAAATTTGTCAAATTAACCACATTTGACGAATCAAATTGATGAACTAATTTACGCTCATTATGGAATTTACCAAAATATCCGTAGCTCCAGAAATCTTTTTTGTGATCAGGATCTTGGTTCGTAGATAAGTTCTTACCGTATTCAGCTTGAATAGAGAAAAACACATTACGAAACAATGATGCATTTGCATCCTTTTCTGATTTGTAAGTAGAAGCAATTCGTTGAGTTAATCGTGCAAAAACTCTATAATCTGTTGCAATAGCTTCAGGGTTTTCATCGAAATTATAAAGTTCACGATCATAGTTAAAAGCTCCTTTAGTATTATCTCTATTATAGCTACCACCTAAAGTGATTGTTGTGTTATCTAATGGTTGAAAATCAATTTTACCATTAAAACGATAAGACTTTGCTTTCTGATTATTTTTTATTTTCGTTTGTTCGAAATCATCAGCATGATAATATTCCTCAGCAAAATGATACCCATAAGCATTTGGGCCCGTAGTGTAAGGAATAATTGGGTTTGTTTTTAATTCATCAAATTTAGAATCTTTCAATTTATACATTCCAATGTTTGATGGATCCGCATCTTTTTCAGACTGCAATTCACCAGAAAGAAAGAATCCCAACATTGCTTTATCTCCACCACCTTCGATTTTCTTTTTCAAGATTGGACCTGATAAATTAGCAGATACGAGGTTGTAACCATATTTATCAAAAAGTTCAGATGTAACATATTCCACTCCACCTTCAAATTTTTGTGAAGGACCTCTTGTTGTAATACTGATGATTCCTGATGTAGCATCACCATATTGAGCGGGTGTTCCACCAACAATGGCAGTAACTTGTTCAACACCTGATTGCGGTAAACGCTCAGAACCACGAACACGGATTCCATCTATATAATAATCCGTTGCGCTTGAACGACCTCCACGGACGTTTAATGCATCACCTTCATCCTTTTGCGTAATCCCAGCAGCTTGAGCAGCAACAGATTTCACATCACGAGTTGGTGCTGCTTGAATTTCTTCCCTGGTAATAGTTGCACCTGTTTGAGTGTTACCCTTTTCAATCAAAGGCACTTTATAAGATACAATTTCAACAGTTTTTGTTTCAATTACCTTTTTAGATAATACAAGATCTTGGAAAGTGATCTTGTCAATTGAAACAAGTACGTCAGTAATTATCAGATCGTTGTAACCAACATAACTGATTTTCAGAGAGTACTTTCCTGGTTGCAATGGCTTGATGGAAAACTGACCATCAAAGTCGGACTGTGCTCCCCCGAGTTGGGCACCGTTAATTTCTGCAACCACGCTGGCGAATGCCAGAGGCTCTTTTGTAGCCTTGTCATAAATTTTCCCTTTAATGGATCCTGATTGAGCAAAAGCTCCAAGACCTGTAAAGAGTAATAATGCAAGGGTTAAGTAGACGTTCCTTATCATAGAGTTAGGTTTGTGTCAGCTGGTGTTAATGTTTAGTTAATAAAGACTGCGGGTAAAAATAGGAACAATTAAATTTAATTCCCAAATCTTACCAAGTATTTTACAATGATTTGAATTCATTTTTTTTCAAAAGTATACAGGTCTAAGTAATTCATTGATTACCACTGCCTTACGAAGGTCCAAATTACCGTTTCGAATATCCATTCCTATCCTATTTCCTATCGAATATTGTTCATAATCCGTATTTGAGTCAATTTCAATAATCTTAAAAGCTGCTGTAGCATCAGATTTCTCCGTTTCAGGGGCAATAAATATTTTGTTTTTCGTTCCTTCTTGCGGTGGTTGCCCTTTTGAATTTCTATTCATACCACCTTGAATTACTTTTTTAGTGCTATTGATAGGAATTCTATTTGCGCTTGCCTGTTTATCAATGTTTTGCAACTGAGCAGAACTAGTTTGTGCTAAAACAGGTCTCAACGAATCATCAATTGTAGGTGAATCTTTCTTTATTTTGTTCTTATTATTAAAGATAAACCAAACGATTCCAGCCACTAAGTAAACCAAAAATTTTATTTCCATGAGTTAAAGTTATAATTTTTCAACAGCAATTTAATATTTGATGGCATTAACGGCTTCCTTTTTTACTTTTGCAAGACATTAATCGCAATAAAGGCTTGGAAGCAGCTTAAGAAGATCGGTATCAAAAGTAAACTTCTGAATTGATATATCCAGTTTGCAAAAATGGTAAAACATTCCGTCATTGTGAAGATTAACCTTAGCAGATGAATTTCTGCTATTATCATTTCCTCTAATAATAATTAAATACGCATTTCAGATGAGACTGAAATCACTCGAAATTAAGGGTTTTAAAAGTTTTGGCGACAAAGTAACAATACACTTTGATGAAGGTGTAACTGCTATTGTAGGACCAAATGGATCGGGCAAATCTAACGTTGTAGATGCAATGCGCTGGGTTTTAGGAGAACAAAAAACTAGAATGTTACGATCAGAAAAGATGGAGAACATCATTTTTAACGGAACAAAAACACGCAAACCAGCAAACCTTGCAGAGGTCAGTTTAACTTTTGAAAATAACAAAGGTGTACTTCCAACAGAATACACAACGGTTGCTATTACACGTCGATTGTATAGATCAGGAGAAAGCGAATACCAGTTAAATGGGATTACTTGTCGATTAAAAGATATCAATGATTTATTCCTTGATACAGGGATTGGTCCTGACTCTTATGCTATCATTGAATTAAATATGGTTGATGATATTCTTAAAGATCGGAACAGCACCATTAAAACATTGTTAGAAGAAGCTGCCGGTATCTCGAAATATAAAATTCGTAAACGTCAAACTTTTCAAAAACTTGAAGAAACGGATTCTGATTTAAATCGTGTTAATGATTTACTTTTTGAAATTGAAAAAAGTTTAAAACAATTAGAAGGTCAAGCAAAAAAAACAGATCGTTATTATCGTTTGCGCGAAGAATATAAAACAGTAAGTACTCAACTTGCGCTTTTCAGCATTAAGAATCATCGTGAATCACTAGAGCACTTACAAAATAGAGATCAAGAACAAAGTGGATCACGCTCTAAATTACAAATTGAATTAGAAGAGCTAGAAATACATCTTCAAGAGATAAAAATAGATAGTACTGAAAAAGAAAAACAATTACAATCTATTCAGAAAATTCTGAATGAAAAATTGATTGAAATATCTCGCTTCGAAAACGAAGAAAAGAATCGCAACGAACGATTAAATTATTTATTAGAAAAACAAAAACAATTACAACAACAAACGGAACAAGACGATCGTAGTTTGGTAGAAGTTGATGCAACGATTGTACAATTAAATGAAGAAAAGGTACGTGAAGAGGAGCATCTTAAAAAACTAGAAGATGACGTAACACGATTAAAGTCAGAATCGGAACAAAGCAAGCAGCAATACGAATCTTCTTTGGTTTCCATTAAGGAATTAAACCAACAAATTTATCAATTGAGATCTTCAATAAATGAATTTGAAACAAAACAAGCGGTAAGGCATACACGTTATAATTCGATTCAGGATGAACTAAAGCGATTAGTATTACAACAAGATGAAAATAAAGCTAGGCTTGAACAGTTGGAAAGCCAGTTGAATGAACATACTCCACAAAAAGAAATTGCTGATGGTGAATTAAGAAAACTTAAACAACATCGTTTGGAGTTTGATGAGCAAATTAAAATTACAGAAATACAACTTCGTGAATTGAATCAAGTTTTGCAAGCAGAATCACGTAAGATGGATGCTCGTCATAACGAATATCAATTAACAAAAAATCTGCTTGAGCAGATGGAAGGTTATCCAGAATCGATTCGATATTTAAAGAAGAATCACGATCGTTTTAAGCAAGCTCCATTGTTATCAGAGATAATCGTGTGTGATGATACCTATAAAGTAGCTATTGAAAATTATCTTGATCCTTATTTAAATCATTTTGTTGTTGAATCAATTGATGAAGCATGGGCTGCACTTCAATTGTTAAAGGAGTCTGCAAAAGGTCGTGCACATTTCTTTGTTTTAGATTCATTGAGGAATTATCCTAGTAAGTCGCCAGAATCTTTAACTGGTTGCATGCCCGCTCTACAGGTAGTGGAAAAAAATCCGCGCTATGAAAATCTATTCAATTTATTATTAGGTCATGTTTATGTATTAGAAAATGATCGAGCAATAAATCAATTTGAAATAAACGACGACCAATCATTAGTAGTATTATCACAAAGTGGTAATTTCCTTCGTCAGAAATATGCAATTGGAGGTGGTTCGATTGGTTTATTTGATGGAAAACGTACAGGTAAATTTAGAAATCTAGAAAAATTAGCAGAAGAAGTTAAACAACATGAATTGATTATTGAACAATACCGTGAACAGATCAAGCAAGCTGATCAAAGTATTAGTGATGTGAAAAATCAGATTCAACAAACGCAACAGCAAATCAGTAAGCAAGAAACCGAATTTATTCGATTAAGTGGCCATGTGAATTCGCTTCAAAGTAATCGTGATTTCCTTTTCAACAACATGGAACAGGCGAAACGTGCTATAGAAAAACTAGAAGCTGATCTTTCAACAATTACGCGAGTGATGGATGAGGAAAAAGAGAATCCCGAATTATCACCGGAAATTTTACGTCAGCGTTTAGAGAATTTAATTCAACAATTAAATGTAATGCAAGAACATTCGTCGCAATTACAAAAAGAGTCTGGTGAGAAATCACAAATATTTAATCAACAAAATATTGTTTTACTACAACAACAAAATAGAATACAAAATATTATTCGTGATTTAGGATATCGAACGAATCAGTCGTTAACATTATTAAAAAATAAAGAACAGTATGGTGCGGAATTAGAATCTGTAGTGTCACAAACTAATCAATTAATGACTGGATTAGAAACTACAAATGGAGCATTAAAGCAAATGATTGAAGAAAGAGTTGATTTTGAGCAACAATTTCAAACAGCAGATAAATCATATTTTCAATCAAAGACAATTATTGAAACTGAGGAGAAACGGTTACAAGATTTAAGAAAACATAAAGAACAAACTGATTCCATATTACAGAATGTTCATGATGAATTAAATGAACTCAAATTGCAAATGAACTCTTTAAAAGAGCGATTAAGTATTGAGTTCAATATCGACATCAATGAATTAATTGAAACCGCTCCTGATGAGGAGTTGAAGGAAGAAGAATTACGTCCGCGTGCAGAGCAATTAAGAAAGAGAGTTGGTGAATTCGGACCAATAAATCCAATGGCTCTTGAACAATACAAAGAAATTAAAGAGCGTTATGATTTCATTGTAAAAGAAAAGACAGATTTACAAAACGCTAAAGATGCGCTGTTGAAAACGATCAATGAAATTGATGAGCAAGCGCGTACCGTTTTCATGGATGCATTTACGCATGTACGTGCGAATTTCATTCGTGTTTTTAGATCTTTATTTACAGAAGATGATAATTGCGATTTAATAATTTCAGACGCTGCCAATCCTTTGGAGTCGGATATTAATATTATCGCACAACCAAAAGGAAAGAAACCATTGAGTATTCATCAATTATCGGGAGGAGAAAAAACACTTACTGCTACTGCATTATTGTTTGGAATTTATCTTTTGAAGCCTGCGCCATTTTGTATTTTCGATGAGGTTGATGCTCCTCTTGATGATAATAACATTGATAAGTTTAACAACATCATTAAAACTTTTAGTACGGAGTCGCAATTCATCATTATTACGCATAATAAAAAGACAATGGCTGCTACTGACTTGATGTATGGTATCACTATGGCAGAGCCAGGAGTTACTACGGTTGTTCCTGTTGATTTAAGAGAATACGCTGATTAAATGATATCCAACAAGCACAATAATTGTTGTTTTTGTTGGATATAAATTAAGTTCTACTATCTATTCTATTACCGATAAGAATGAAGAAGAATAAAAATTAATAAGCAGTTGGTTTTTTTCGATGAAAAAGTCGTTGGATAAAATTCGGACGACGATCGAAAGAGGCAACGTGATCATAACGTTTACTATTTCGTTTCATTCTTTTTTTGACATCCTTTGATTGAATAGAAATATGGTGTTTTCGACCTTTCTCTTCAGCTTTCGCAGAAGCCTTAGCTTGTTGTTCCTTTTTTTGAGCTGCCTTCTTCTGCATTTTTGTAGATCCACCTCCCTCCGATTGCGCGAGAGTGAATTGAATGTTTACAAATAAGAGAATCAATAAAATAAGTTTTTTCATTTTCACACTATTCAAACCAAAAAGACCTTCGTAAAACGAAGGTCTTTTTGTAAATTTTTTAAATAAATTTTTCGTTTATAGATAAAAAACGAATGAAAATTAATGTTATTGTCTTGAAGGCATTTCAAAATTCATCACACAAGGTTTACCATTAATAGTTGTTTCAAATTTTATTTTTGGATGTACAAAATCTTGTTTTGTATCTGCCATGAACATACCCGATTTGAAAGGTACATTTTCAATTACAATTGTTTTGTTATCGTCAACGATTGTAAATTTTGCTTTTCCAATTTCTGCTGTTTGCGTGGTATGATCATCCGGAAAAACAACAAATGATTTATTTTTCTTTAGAAATTCCATCGTATTAAACCCTTCTGTAAATAGTATCCCACCGTGAGATCCACTTTCATATTGATTTGTTGGCGCAGTAATTTTTTGTGTTTCTTGAGCTTTAACTGCACCAAATAGGAACATAAAAGCCGAAATAAGTAATATTGATTGACGGTTCATGGCTTATTTTTTTTCAAATGTATAAAAATGAATGCCGTTTCGCAAGTAGAATGTACTTTTACATCATGAAGAATAAATCTAAATACATAAAATTTGTATATTACCTCATCATAATTTGCTCCATTGTGCTCGTATCTTCTTGCAAAAAGACGAACAGCGATATCCCATATACCTATGTAAATGAGTACATTAATCTAAGTTTACCCTCTTATCTCAACTTAAATTCTGTTAATGGCTGGGTTTATTATGGTGCTGGCAATAGGGGTCTAATAATTTTTAGGCGATCAGGAACCGAGTATGCAGTTTATGACAGGACTTGCACCTATGATCCTACGGCAACATGTGCTTTAGTAAGAGTAATTCCCAATAACATTCTAGCAATTGATTCCTGCTGTGGTAGTCAGTTTAGCTTATTTGATGGATCGGTAACAAATGGTCCAGCGGTAGTACCCCTTAAGCAATATCATGCGGATTTACTTTCGAGCAATTCACTTCATATTTATAATTAGTGAGTCATAAAAAATGCCCTGAAGTACAATAACTTCAGGGCATTTTTTATTAATTAAATATTTGATAAATACTTGAAGATGCAATCTTCAGCACTTTCTAAATATTAATAGCGATAATATTCAGGCTTGTAGGGACCATCTTTATCAACACCAATATACTTAGCTTGTACTGGTGTAAGCTCATCTAATTCAACGCCAATTTTAGCGAGGTGCAAACGAGCAACTTTCTCATCAAGATGTTTCGGCAAAGTATAAACTTTGTTCTCATACTTACCAGGATTCATCCATAACTCTAGTTGAGCAATAGTTTGGTTTGAAAATGAATTTGACATAACAAACGAAGGGTGTCCCATTGCACAACCAAGATTTACTAAACGACCTTCAGCAAGAATAAGAATATCTTTATTTCCAATTGTGTATTTATCAACTTGAGGCTTGATGGTATCCTTTGATTTTCCATGAGTAGCGTTTAACCATGCCATATCAATTTCATTGTCGAAGTGACCAATGTTACAAACGATTGCGTTATGCTTCATCGAATTGAAATGTGCTTCTGTAATAATATTATAATTTCCAGTAGCCGTTACAATGATATCAGCTTCTTTCACTGCATCCGACATTTTCTTCACTTCATACCCTTCCATAGCCGCTTGTAAGGCACAAATTGGATCGATCTCAGTTACAATAACACGAACTTTTGAATCACGTAAAGAATCAGCAGAACCTTTTCCAACGTCACCAAAACCAGCGACAACTGCAACTTTACCTGCCATCATAATATCTGTTGCACGGCGAATCGCATCCACTAATGACTCACGGCAACCATATTTATTATCGAATTTTGATTTTGTAACACTATCGTTGATATTAATAGCTGGAAGAGGGAGAGTTCCATTTTTCATACGCTCGTAAAGACGATGAACACCTGTCGTAGTTTCTTCAGAAATCCCTTTAATTGCTGCGATTAATTCCGGATAACGATCAAGAACCATATTGGTAAGATCACCACCGTCATCAAGGATCATATTTAATGGTTTACGATCTTCACCAAAAAACAATGTTTGCTCGATACACCAATCAAATTCTTGTTCATTTAAACCTTTCCAAGCATAAACAGATACACCAGCAGCAGCAACGGCAGCAGCAGCATGATCTTGCGTAGAAAATATATTACAGGACGACCAAGTAACTTCGGCTCCTAATTCTACTAAAGTTTCAATAAGTACAGCAGTTTGAATAGTCATGTGTAAACATCCTGCTATGCGAGCACCCTTAAGGGGTTTTTGTGCACCATATTCAGCACGAAGCGCCATTAAACCTGGCATTTCTACTTCAGCCAATTTAATTTCTTTACGTCCCCATTCTGCTAAAGAAATATCTTTAACCTTAAATTTAACGTATTGTGCTGTTTGAGTATTTATCATTGTTTCAATTTTAATTTGTGCGAAGTTATGAATTAGTGTTTAAGAGTGCAATATCCTAATCATGAAATCCTGAATCAAATGCCATTAGTAGTAGACGAATTAACTTCTAGCGAAGTGCGAATTTTAATTTGGAATATTCAAGAAACAGAAGAAGACTTGAAAAAGTTTTTAAATCTACCAGAAAATAGCATAGAAGGTTTACTTTCAGGTATTAACCATTTTCAACGGAGAAAGCAAAAATTAGTTACTAATTTGCTGTTAGGATTATTAAGCAGCAATACTTTACATATTCATTATTCAGCTGAAGGCAAGCCCATTTTAACAACTTGTGATGGTCATATTTCCATATCCCATTCAGGAGATTATGTGGTTTTGATCTATCACGTAAATAAATTAATAGGTGTTGATATTGAAATCCCAGACCAACGTGTTATTAATATTTCTGGTAGATTTATCAATGAAAGTGAATATTTATGGGCTTCCATTTCAAAAGAAACTACTTTTAGTTTAATCTGGGGAGTTAAAGAATCTGTTTTTAAGGCGATTGGTGGTGGCGGGATCGATTTCAAGAAAAACATTATCGTTTCAAAACCGTATGAGAATATGGTTCAGAACGGAAAAGGCAGGGCAACATTTATTAAGAACGAACATATTCAAAATTTCCAATATCATTTCCGTTATTTGGAGGACTACCTACTGGTGTATACTATTGCAGAGAATTAAAGCTATAAAACCTAAACGTTTTTTAAAGAATGAATATTTATCAAGATCTTATTCAGGCCAAACACGAAGGTCGTAAGTTGTTGGCTATTTTAGTAGATCCTGATAAGGCAAGCGAGGATTCTCTATCACATTTAGCTGTGGAATGTAGCAAGAGCAAAGTAGATTATCTTTTTGTTGGTGGTAGTTTACTCGCACAAGGAGACTTAGGGAAAACCATTCGTTTTTTAAAGAGTTGTTGCACGATTCCAATTATTATTTTCCCTGGTAGTCATCAACAAATAGATGAGTCGGCAGATGGCATTTTACTTTTATCATTAATTTCTGGAAGAAATCCTGATTTATTAATTGGTCAGCATATTCTGGCTGGACCACGTTTAAAATTATCTGGACTTGAAATTTTACCGACGGGATATATTTTAATTGAAAGTGGGAATACGACAACAGTTCAATATGTAAGTAATACTTCACCTATACCTGCCGAAAAAACAGATATTGCAGCTTGTACCGCCTTAGCTGGCGAACAATTGGGAATGAAATTAATATTTGCAGAAGCGGGAAGTGGTGCCAAAAATCCTGTGAGCATTGAAATGATCCAAGCAATAAATAAAATGATTACTATTCCACTTATTGTTGGAGGAGGAATACGAACGCCTGAAAAAGCAGTTGCAAATTGTAATGCTGGCGCTGATTTAATTGTGATTGGCAATAAAGTAGAAGAAGATCCTTCCTTAATTTCAGCTATAGCAAATGCAGTGCATAACACTTCCAGAATTTAATTGGAATGGAATTAAATTAAAGCCCAATAATATTGTCTCTTCGTATTTGATTGGCATTTTGAGTAAATCTCAGTTTAAATCGTCTACTAAAATAGGCTGGATCTTTAAACCCGACATTTAAAGCAATTTCTTGAATATTTTCTTTTGAAGTTCTCAATAAATAATGCGCTTTTTCCAATCGTTGATTTTCAATATAATCTTGAAGGTTGGTATTTGTTAATGACTTAAAAAATTGTCCGACATAATCTCTTGAAACGAATGCGATTTCAGCAATAATATGATTAGAAAGATCTTTTTTTAAATTATTTTGCACGAAGTGAATAATGTTTACCAATCGTTTATCGAGTAAATAACTAATTTTTTCAAAGTTCTTTTGGTATTGTGGTTTGCTATGAATATAACGACAAATATGAACTACTAACTCTTCGGTAAGATTTTTCAGCATTCTATCGCGACCTAAATTTCTACTCTCTTCTTCAATAATGATTGCGTCCATCAAATAACTCATTTCTTCATTTTTTGGAAGTATAAAACATGGTAATTCAAGGATAGAAAAAAAAGGTATTGCACCATAAATCGCGACGTCGAATCCGATGATTGAAAAAATATCCTTTTTATCATCGAGACCGTTTTTTACACTTCTCGATTTTACAAACTCTTCACGATGTTCGGGGGAACTAAATCCTTCTTTACCAAAAACAGTGTATTTTTCTGATTTTCCATGCCTGAAATAAATAGGACTTCCAACAGGCATGAAATAGAAATAACCAGCTTCAATTTTTGTGAACCCCGATTCACCATAACAAATGCCTGATTTAACTTGAACGAGCACATTTCTAGGTTCAATAGTCGCATTCAACTCAGAAGGTTTTACGATTTCTCGCAAAGCAGCACGGTAATATTTTACCTGTAAAGCTTCTATAATATTGTTAAATATATCGTCCCTCATAAATTTCATGCAACAAGCAAATCTAATGATGAATACTATACAAGTCAAGGGACGATCTTAGAATTGTACAATTCTTCATTTCCACTAATTGTTTTAATATATTGATTATGATAGCTTTGGTCAATGGGAATTAAATTATTCATTGAAAATGGATGGTGATTCTATAACAAATCATATTAAAGATGATATAACCATGACAAAAGAAAAATAATTTACATGAGAATTTGTGATGTTAGGCTTTATTAACTTTGACCTGTGAGTACATTAGAAGTCATAGGATTTATTTGTGGAGTATTAGGAATCTATTTAACAATGAAGGAAAATATATATTGTTTTCCTGTTGGTATTATTAATGTTTCCATTTCATTGATTTTGTTTTATTCACAGAAACTTTACGCGGATTCGCTACAACAAATTGTTTATTTTTTTCTAATCAGCTATGGTTGGTTGAATTGGGATAGAAGCAAAAATGAAACAGCAATTTTAGTAAGTAAATCCAGTAAAAAACTTTTGATAAAAGTTGTACTCTTAGCAAGTGGTATGTCACTCCTATTAGGTTCATTACTACAACATTTTACAGATGCATCTTTTCCATGGATTGATTCTTCAGCAACCTCTGCATCATTTGTTGCGCAATGGTTGATTGCAAAGAAAAAAATAGAAAATTGGGTTATTTGGATGTTGGTAAATATTACTTACATCGGCATTTATCTTAACAAACATTTATACCTCTATACAATTCTATTTTTTATCTATTTTGCATTTGCAATTTGGGGATATTCATCATGGAAAAAGCAATTAATTACAACTAATAATGCTTTATAAAGTGGCTATTGTAGGTCCTGAAAGTACTGGCAAATCTTCCTTAGCCCAATCATTGGCTGGATATTTTCATACTGATTTTGTTCCAGAAATTGCGCGAGAATATCTTGAAAAATTAAATGCTCCCTATCAAGAAAGGGACTTGTTAAATATTGCAAAAGTTCAATGTGAGACCGAAGATCGATTGAGCAAAAAAGTTGATGATATTTTAATTTGTGATACCACACTTTTGGTCATAAAAATTTGGTGTGAAGTAAAATATAATCGTTGTCATACTTGGATTATAGAAGAAGAAAAGCGTAGGAAGTATGACTTATTTTTGCTTTGCAATATTGACCTTGAATGGGAACCAGATCCTTTGCGTGAGCATCCTGACAAAAGGGATTTTTTATTCAATCTCTATCTTGAATCACTAAAGTTATTGAATGCTAATTATAGAATTATTTCTGGAATTGGTGAAGCGCGTATTGAAAATGCCATTACTGCAATTTCTCATCATCGTACATTGAGTTAGAAACAGGGATCAATGAATAGTTCCAATTATTTAATTAAAAGTAAATTCAAGAGATGCATTAACCTAACAATTGATCGATTCAATATGGTTGTTAGCCAAACGAATCTTACTACCTTCGCAAACCATAAAAACAAATTACTAGTGCGATGAGCTATTGTAAAAATATACTTGAAACTATTGGAAATACACCTTTAGTTCAATTGAATAAAGTTATAGGAGATATTCCAGCGACTGTATTAGCCAAAGTGGAGACCTTTAATCCTGGGAATTCGATTAAAGACAGAATGGCTCTGAAGATGATTGAAGACGCAGAGAAGTCGGGTAAATTAAAACCCGGAGGAACTATCGTTGAAGGAACTTCTGGAAATACTGGGATGGGATTAGCAATTGCTGCGATAATTAAAGGATACAAATGTATCTTCACAACAACAGATAAGCAATCAAAAGAAAAAGTAGATGCTTTACGTGCTTTTGGAGCAGAAGTAATTGTTTGTCCTACTAATGTTGAACCTGAAGATCCACGATCTTATTATTCCGTTTCGGCGAGATTGAGTAGAGAGATTCCAAATTCGTATTATCCAAATCAATATGACAATCTTTCCAACAGAATGGCTCACTATGAGCAAACGGGACCTGAGATTTGGGAACAGACTGAAGGTAAAATTACTCATCTTGTTGTTGGCGCTGGTACAGGTGGAACTATAACTGGAACAGCGATGTTTTTAAAGGAGAAAAATCCAGCTATCAAAGTATGGGCGATGGATACTTATGGGTCAGCGCTGAAAAAATATCATGAAACAGGTGTACTTGATAAAAATGAAATATATCCGTACGTAACGGAGGGAATTGGTGAAGATTTTATTCCCCAGAATTATGATTTCTCCTTGATAGATCATTTTGAAAAAGTGACCGATAAAGATGGTGCTTTGATGACACGAGAAATTTGTAGACAAGAGGGTATTTGGGTTGGATATTCTGCGGGTACAGCTATTGCAGGATTAATACAATTGAAGGATCAATTAAAAAAAGATGATGTAGTGGTAGTTATTTTTCATGACCATGGTACACGTTATCTTGGAAAAATTTTCAATGATGAATGGATGCGTAAAATGGGCTATTTCGATAAAAAAGGATTTACTGCTGCTGATATTGTTTCCTCACGTAAGAATGTTGAATTATTAACTATCGACAAGAAAGATACTATTTCTAAAGCGATGAAAATGATTACTGAAAATAACTTCTCTCAAATCCCTGTTACATCCGACAATCGTATTGTTGGATCTATTTATGAGAAATTGGTGTTTGACAAAATATTAAGTAATCCGGATTCAAAAAATGAATCTATTGAAAGTATCATGAAGGAAGCACTTCCGTTTGTTGATATTAGCACCTCGATTGATACCTTAGCAAAAATGGTAAGTGGAGATAACGAAGCTGTATTAGTAAAAGATTTTAAGCAGGATAAAAACTATATAATTACGCGATTTGATATTGCTGATATCATGGCAAAATAATTTAAATTTCATCTTATTTAAATCCTGGTATCATGCCAGGATTTTTTATTTTCATTAGAGCAATATCTTTATAACTTATTTGTCGGAATTTAGGAGCAAACACTAAGTGTGTCTAAAATTTAATCCAATATTATTGTTCTTTTTCATTAATACTTTGTTTAAAAATAGTTTCATAGACAATGCTATCCAACGATTTTAAAAAATCGTTGGATAAAAAATTACTTTGTATTTTTGAACATAATCATCAATACATTTGGTTTAACTAATTATAAAACAAAATTAATTTGCCAGTATACATTGATCAATTAAACCGTTTTGTTGAAGTTCCTGCTTTTCCAAAGAGGATTGTTTCATTAGTCCCATCACAAACGGAATTGCTTTTTGATTTAGGATTGGAGGATCGTGTTATTGGCATTACAAAATTTTGCATTCATCCCAATAAATGGTATCGGAATAAGCAACACATTGGTGGCACGAAAGATATTAATATCGAATTAATAAATTCCTTACAGCCAGATTTGATCTTAGCGAATAAAGAAGAAAATACCAAAGAGGGATTAACCATTTTGATGAAAAAATTTCCCGTGTGGATTAGTGACATAAAAAATCTTGATGATGCTACATCTATGATTAAAGAAATAGGAAGTATCACTAATACTACGTTAAAATCTACAGATTTAAATAATGAGATTTACAAAAACTTTAATTTACTATCCAATTTCATGTCAAAGGATAGATTAATAAAAAACCGTGTCGCATATCTAATCTGGCAACAGCCATTTATTAGCATTGGTGAAGACACTTTTATTTGTGAGATGCTAAAAAGCTGTTTACTTCACCCAGTATTTGAGCAGAAGAATCGATATCCACAAACAACCATCGAAGAATTAAAAGCGTTAAACATTGACTTCCTATTTCTCTCTTCAGAACCATTTCCTTTTAAGGAAAAACATAAATTTGCCTTAGAGGAGTTATTACCTGAAATTGAAGTAGTTTTGGTAGATGGAGAATTCTTCTCATGGTATGGCTCAAGATTAATAAATGCGCCTTCCTATTTCCAAACGTTGTTATCTCAATTAAAAAATAGGAATTAAGAATGCAACATTTATTTTTGCAATAACGCTATGAACATAAAACTTACATTTTTATACCTTATGTTTTGTTGCTTCCTTTCAGGAGTTGCAAGTGCACAAAGCGTAGGACTTGTTTTAAGTGGTGGCGGAGTAAGAGGTATGGCGCATATAGGCGTATTAAAAGCGCTGGAAGAGAATCATATTCCGATTGACTATATTACAGGAACTTCGGCAGGAGCATTAGTGGGTAGTTTATATGCTTCTGGATTAACACCCGACCAAATAGAACAAATGGTTACCTCAACTGATTTTGTTAAAACGGTAAGTGGAAAGTTTAGCGACGACAATTTATATTATTTTAAAAGTGATCCACTTGATGCAGGATGGATATCTATTAAATTAATTATTGACTCTACCTTTAGAACGCAGCTTCCAAGTAATGTAGTAAATCCCGCTGAAATAAATTATGGACTTATGCAAAGCATGGCATCACCAATCGCTGTTGCAAATTACAATTTCGATAGTTTATTAGTTCCATTCCGTTGCGTTTCAGCGGATATAACTGCAAAAAAGCCAATTATTTTTAAAAAAGGAGATCTTGCATTTGCAGTAAGAGCATCAATGGCTTATCCCTTTTATTATGCTCCCGTTTTAGTTGGTGATAATATATTATATGATGGTGGAATTTATAATAATTTCCCCTCTGACATTATGCTGAATGATTTTAATCCCGATGTAATAATTGGTGTTAGCGCAGCAGGACTTCCGGACATACCTAATGAAGGTAATTTTTTAAGTCAGTTAAAAACCATGATTACACATACCACTAATACTACTTTACCTAGAGTACAAGATTTTTTAATAGAACCTAATATTAAAAGTATAGGTTCATTGTCATTTGATTTATACAATATTAAAAATGCAATTGATAGTGGATATAAAGCTACACTGAGAAATATTCCAGCTCTTAAGTTAGCTATAAAACGACAAGATAATAGTAAAGAGTTAACGGCGAAGCGGTATAAATTACAAGAAACGTGTTTTAACATTTCTATTGACGGAATTTATGTGTATGGAGTAAGTGAAGATGAAGCTACCTACATTCGAAAGACTTTAAATCCGCGAAATCAATGCATGAGTCTTCAACAATTAAAAAAGAATTGGTTTAAGCTAGTTGCAGACGATAATCAGCGTTATATTTTTCCAAGATTAATTTTTAATAAAGAAACGGGAAATTATGATTTACATTTAGATGTTAAAAAAAACAAAGGAATTTTTCTCGATTTTGGTGGCAATGTTTCTTCGCGTCCAACCAATACTGGGTTTATTGGCATTCAACATAATATTTGGGGAGAAAACAGTTTAAAGATTAATGGGAATATATATTTTGGTAAGTTTTATAATTCTGGTCAAATACGATTACGCTATGATTTGCCAGGGAAATTTCCGATATATTTAGAACCGTTGGCAACTGTTAATCAATGGGATTATTATAAGAGTAGTAATGCATTTAATCAGGACGTAAAACCATCCTTTCTCGTTCAATATGATCGTAGTTATGGATTATCCATTGGAATGCCTATTCGGAATAAGGGGAAAATGATGGGTGGTTCAAATTGGTTTAAATTAAAAGATCGTTATTATTTAACTCGTAGTTTTAGTGAATCCGACACAACTGATCAATCGAGTTTTGAAGGAATTTCATGTTTTCTAAAATTTGAAAGAAATACATTAAATAGAAAATTATATGCCAACCAAGGAACCTACTTTGAATTGCGCTTAAGGTATACCAGAGGCACTGAAATAACAACACCTGGAAACAAAGGTATCCTTAGTAAATATCCAGATCAATTTCATGAATGGTTTTCAGCTCTATTAAAATACGACAATTACTTTGCTCAAATAGGACGATATAAAATTGGTGCATCGTTTGAGGCCACGCTTAGTAAACAAGATTTTTTTTCGACGTATATTGCTTCCGTTTCTGAGGCACCAGCGTATCAACCACTCTTAGATATGCAAACACAATTTCTTGAATTTTTTCATGCGCATAATTATGCAGGCGTGGGGATAAAAAACATTATAAGTATTTCTAATAATATAGATATTCGATTAGAAGGATATTTATTTCAACCTTATCAAGAGATTTTGCTTGACAATAATTATAAAGCAAAATACGGTGAGGTATTCGGCAAGCGATACCTTGTTGGAACAATTAATCCAGTTTACAACAGTCCAATAGGACCCATTAGCCTCTCCTTAAATTATTATTATAAGCGTGACAAACCAGTGGCATTAATGTTTCATATAGGATATATTTTATTTAACAAAAAGGCTCTGTATTAATTGAAACTATATTGATCAAAACTACAGGAAAAATAGTCACTTAATTATATTGTCCTGCAATGCAGATAGTCATCGTATGGATACTTTTAAGAATAACAAATAGGTAGTTTCTGTTTTAGAAAAACCGATGAATTATTTTCAACTAGAAGTTGTGTTAGAAATTATTCAGAAAAAGAGACTTCAACTTATTGGACAATGGATTGATGATAATGGAAATTAATTTTTTCTAATCATTATCACGCGATTTTTCTTTACTTCTGAAATAGATTGTTATCGGAACACCCGAAAAATCGAAATTCTCTCTCAATTTATTTTCGAGGAAACGTTTATACGATTCTGCAATATATTGTGGATGGTTACAGAAGAAAATAAACGTAGGAACACTGCCTGGAAGTTGCGTGATGTACTTAATACTTACCGATTTCCCTTTCAGCATTGGCGGGGGATAGTTCTGAACATAAGGTAATAGAATAGCATTCAGTTTTGAGGTAGGTATCTTTTTCGTTTTATTCTGAAAAACATTTAAGGCCGTTTCAAGTGCCTTATGAACTCTTTGCTTTGTAATCAATGAAGTAAAAACTATTGGAATATCTTCGAATGGTGCTGTCTTCTGACGAATAGTTTCTTCAAACTTCTTTGTAGAATTCGTATCCTTCTCAACAAGATCCCATTTATTGACAACAATCACAACGCCTTTTCTATTGTGTTCGCAGAGATGGAGAATATTTAAATCTTGCGCAGTTAATCCATTCGTAGCATCTATCATCAACATACAAACATCAGAAGATTCAATAGCACTTATCGAACGCATTACAGAATAAAATTCTATATCTTCTTTAACATTTTTCTTTCTACGTAAGCCAGCAGTATCAATTAATAAAAAATCAAAACCAAAACTATTGTATCGCTTATAAATGGAGTCGCGAGTGGTACCTGCAATAGAGGTTACAATTGATCGCTCCTCGCCTATCAATGTATTCATCATGGATGATTTACCAACGTTGGGCTGACCAATAATTGCAAGCTTAGGTAAATCTGGATCTACCACATCTTCTGGATCAAAAACAGCAACCATATCATCTAACAATTCGCCAGTTCCACTTCCACTCATTGCAGAAATTCCGTACACTTCGCCAAGCCCTAATGCGTAAAATTCATTGATGTCATAGACACGTTTTCCACTATCTACCTTATTGGCAACTAAGAAAACTTTTTTATTTGATTTACGAAGTAAATTCGCAACATCTTTATCAAGATCACTTAATCCAAAAGCAACATCAACAACAAAAATGATAATGTTTGCTTCTTCAATTGCAAGTTGTACTTGACGTTGAATTTCTTTTTCAAAAATATCATCTGAACCCATGATATAACCACCCGTATCAATCACAGAAAAATCTCTTCCGTTCCAATCAACTTTTCCATAATGACGATCGCGTGTTACTCCTGAAGTTTCATCAACAATAGCTTTACGTGATTCTGTAAGACGATTAAAAAGCGTGGATTTCCCAACATTCGGTCGACCTACAATTGCTACAATATTTGCCATGATAATTTTATATAATTTTCTTTCTCCCGAAAGGTATAAACGTAATTTAATAAATCAATTTTGATGAATAATTTTTATTCGTAACCGAATCCTTTAAGCATTCGTTCGTTGTTACGCCAATCATCAAGCACTTTTATTGTAAGATCTAAATGCACTTGTTTTCCAACGAAAAGTTCCAATTTTTTTCGTGATTCAATTCCGAGTTTTTTAATTGCTTTTCCTTGATGTCCGAGTATAATTGCCTTTTGAGATTCGCGCGCACAATATACAATAGCCGTAATACGATCAATCGTTTCACTTTCTTTATACGTAGGAATGGTTACTTCCACAGAATAAGGAATTTCCTTTTGATATAATTTCAATATTTGTTCACGAATTATTTCAGCAGCAAAAAAACGAACATTTCGATCACTGATATCATCGTCCTTATCAAAATAGGCTGGACCTTCTGGCAAAACCTCCACAATTCGATTTAACAATGAATCCAAATTAAAATTATGCAAAGCAGAAATAGGAATTATTGCCATCGGATTTAACTCCTCTTTCCAAAATGCAACTGCCGACTCTACTTTCTCTTGATACGAATCATCTACCTTGTTAATGACCACGAAAAATGGCACCAACAAACTTTTAATTTTTTCTTTTAAATCATCTTCGATTTTGAGATCTCTTATTTCAGTTACATAGATTACGACATCTGCATCAGTAAGTGTCTCATTAACAACATTCAACATGCGCTCATGCAACTTGTAGGCAGGCTTAATTATTCCTGGCGTATCTGATAAAACTATTTGATATTCTTCCGTATTGATGATCCCTTTGATCCGATGACGGGTTGTTTGGGCTTTTGAAGTAACGATTGACAAATCCTGACCCAGCATAGCATTCATAAGCGTACTCTTGCCTACATTGGGTTTACCGATAATGTTAACGAAGCCTGATTTATGCTTTTCCACGAGGCAAAGATAGGCTTTAAGATCGGAGTTTGGAGGCTAAATTGCTATCGTATCCCTAGTATAATCAAGCAGAAGACTCTTTTAAAGAGAAATTTCTATGGATTCATTGGTAAGTCCTTCCTTCAGGTTAAAATAAAAAAAATCGATAATTGGGATGCTAAATGTCGACTTTTAAAAATAATTAATTAATCCGAAGTGGATTTTTGCTGATCGAAAAACAATCGGATTGTCCTGCTGGCTTCCTAATGCATACGTGAAAGAAAATATTCCGAGTCTTGTTTCAAAAGTCAATCCCGCACCAAATCCATAAGGAGTGTCGGTTAAAAATAGTGTTGAGCCTGTTCGTTCGTAGTAAGCTACGTTATAAAATAAAAGAAGGTAAGAATTTTGTTCAAGGATGAAACGGTATTCAGCTTTGCCGATGATATAGTGTGATGCTAATAGTGATGATTCATCAAATCCACGAAGCGATTTTAATCCGCCAAAGCGAAATAATTCGTTTTCGAAAATTGTTGGACTTTGCAAATATGCGGCGCTTGTTCCAATATTCAAAACACTTCTCGCTGCTATTGGGAAATAAATATCACCATGCATTTCGCCTTTATATTGCGTAGTTTTTAAATCAACACTATCATAAACGGCTTCATTTATTTTACTGTTTTTTGTTATCTTTCTAATTCCTGCTGCAGCGGTAAATTCAATTGAATAACCTTGACGTGGATTTAATCTATAATCCAATTTTTCGAACTGAAATCCGATACCATACGTATTGGCAGCTACATCTGCGAAAGTGGGAAGTGTTGTTGCATTAGCATATCCCTTTGTAGAAATCAGATTGCTGGTTTTTCTTCCAACAAACACTTTGAACGAATTGTTTCCACTCAAATAATATCGCGCACCTAACTGACGATTAAACTCAAGATAAATAGAGTCTTTTTTGTAAAGTGTTAAATCAATGTCGGCACCAAGTGGTGTATTGAATAAAAATGGATAGCTAAATTTTATTTTTAAATCCTGTGTTCGTGGCTGCGGATTTGTCCAATTTAAATCAAGCAACTCTGCTCTTCCAAATGCATTGTGTAAGCGTAATTGAATATCACCTGTTATGTATGTTTTACCTGTTTGAGAATTATCAGGTTGTAGTCCGATAATTCCATTAAACTGACTTGCTTTTTTTTGTTGAAGGAAAAAAACGGGACGAGCTAATCCTGGGAGAAAAGCAATTTCAAATGGCCGAGCTTCTGATACAAAAGGTAATTCTCGAATACGTGTGGAAATACGATTTATTAAATCTTGGTTATATGGTTCACCCGGTTTCAATGAAAGATAATTCAATAAATAAATCTTTGAAAGTTTCGCGTTCCCTTTTATTTCTATTGTATCAATTACAATAAAAGGACCTTTATCAACTAACAATACACCATCGATATTATTTTTTTTAATGGTAACACTATCCATTTTTACAATTGCAAATGGATAACCATTATTCGCTTCCCAGTTTAACAACGAATTATTTAATCGAGCAAACCGTGAAGGAGAAAATGCCTTTTTTCGATACAACCTATCACGAACACCAGCAGCAGATAACACACCTTCATCCGACTTTTTAGTACGTAATGTGGCAAACTGAAATCGTTCGCCAATATTCCACCACACTTGAACAATAGAATCCACTTTTAAAATACTATCTGCATTTGCCGTGAGATATCCATCGCCATAAAGTGAAGAAATGGAATTGCGTATTTGATTTTGAACATCGCTTTCATTTCGAGCAGGAGCACTTTTTTGGAGATTGCTTTCTAAGTCATTCACGATTTTTTTTTCTGAAAAATTTATCGCTTGATAATGCACAATAAATTGCGCACTCAAATTATTCGAAAGCAATAATAGACCGAAACAAATCAGTAATTTCAAACACCTCTTGTATTTTATCTTAGAAAACATTGCGTTGAAATTAATCAGAATTTATTAATCAAGATAAATCTCTGCTCCAATCAATTGGTGATTTATTAATCGATAATAATATTTCATTTGCTTTTGAAAAATGTTTGCAACCTGCAAATCCAGTTCTTGCCAATGGTGAGGGATGCGCTGCTTCTAAAATAAAATGCTTGGTAGTGTCAATCATTGCTATTTTAGATTTAGCATATAATCCCCAAAGAATAAAAATGATTCCATTTCCATTTGAATTGAGTTCTTGGATTACTGCATCGGTAAATTGTTCCCAGCCCTTTTTTTGATGTGACCCAGGATTATTTGCTCCGACCGTTAAAATTGCGTTTAACAGGAGAACACCTTGTTTTGCCCATGATTCAAGGTTTCCATTTTCAGGAATAGGCATCCCTACATCACGATTCAACTCCTTAAATATGTTAAGCAATGATGGCGGTTTACGAAGTCCTTTACTTACCGAAAATGATAGCCCGTTTGCTTGGTCATCGCCATGGTAAGGATCCTGACCAAGAATTACCACTTTAACGCTATCAAATGGAGTATATTTAAAAGCCGCAAAAATTTTGTCAGTGGGAGGAAATATTACTTCACCTTTCATCTTTTGTTGATCAAGAAAATTTAATAGTTGACGAAAATAATCTTTCGAAAATTCACTTTTCAAGTGTTCATTCCACGAAGATCCCATATTTAGTTCCATTTCGATTCAATCCTTTTTTATAAAAAATCTGTTTGCGAATATCAAGTTAAATCTTAACCGTTATTCTTAATCTTCCATTTATTTATCCTACAGAATTCATTTGTAATGATTTCAAATCTGCACTCTTCAACATTCCATCACTGATTTTTTTATTAACATATTGCTTAATTTTAATCCTTCGAAATGAATATAATAATATCAGAAAAAATCAAACCTATTTGCCATTTTAAATCCTGTTCCATTTAAAACACCTTTTGGGTTTTTGATTAATACAGATTTTACACTCATGCAAATTATTTTAAGTTCTACTACATTGCGACATAAATTACTGATATCCAACGATATAATATCCGCCTAGGAATGAAAATGATTTTTAGTTTTAAAATTAAACTATCCCACCTAATTATTGAACTATTTCTTGAACTCAAATCACTTTGAGTAGTATAAAAATTCATAATGGAAGTAGCACAATAAATTGGGCTGTTAATTGTTTAATACAGAATGTGTAAGAAATTTCAACAGTCAACCGATAGCTTCAATAAAAATGCTTTATTTTGGGGTATCAATCATTTGCAAAAAACACATGCGTAAATATCTCATCTTCTTCTTAGCAGGATTCCTTATTGCTGCTTCTTTCACATCTTGCAAGTCACGCGAAAAGTGTCCTGCTTATGGTCAAACGGTGACAAAGAACACAAACCGACCTTCTTAATATTGGCATCTTAAAAATCTTTAATCCGGTCTCCTAAGGGCCGGATTTATCTTTTCAGTAATAGGTTACTTTTACTTTTCGATTACGTATCATCAAATTAACATATAATTTAGTCCAATATACTTGTTCTTTTTTACCAATACTTCTCTAAAAAATAGTTTCGTAGATAGGGCTAGGCAACGATTTTTTTAAATCTACTTGATAAAAAACTACTTCGCATTTTGGAGGTAAATCATAATTACATTTAGTATAAATTCGCCACAGTAAAATAAAAAATTTGTACTAAAGGAATTATACCTTCAGTTTCTTTCTATGTAATAATCGTTAAACCTAATTCGCCTTATGGAGCTGGAACTTGAAAAACCGGCAGTTTTCGACCTTATCGCAGCAAAAGATAAGGATGCTCTTGAAGAGAAACTAAAAAAATGGTTACCTCTCGAACTGGCTGAACTGTGCGAAGAACTTAATCCCGAGGAACAAGCATTAGTTTTTAATGTTATCGATCGTGAACAAGCTTGTCAAACATTCGAAGAGCTTGATTTCAATATGCAAGTGGAGCTTCTTGAAGAATTAAGAAGTAGACAAGTTCAGTTGATTTTGAATGACATGTCGGCGGATAACCGGACTGCATTTTTAGAGCAACTTGATAAAGAGCGACTCAATAAACTTTTAAAACTACTTACACAAAAAGAAAGGCGTGTTGCATTATCACTTTTAGGATATCCAGAAGATTCCATTGGACGTTTGATGACGCCAGATTATATTGCTGTAAATAAAGAGTGGAGTGTTAAACAAGTAATCGATTACATCAGAAATTTTGGAGAAAACTCAGAAACTTTAGATGTAGTTTATATCATTGATGAAAAGGGATATCTTGTTGATGACATTCGATTAGGAGATATTTTATTAGCGGATGATCATGTTTACATCAAAGATTTACTTGATGGAAAATATCTTTCATTATTGGTAACTGATGATGAAGAAGTGGCTGTTGATGCTTTCTCGAAAAGTAATCGCGTTGCAATGCCTGTAACAAATTCAGGAGGATTATTACTCGGTATTATTACTATCGATGATATCCTTCAACTTGCAAAAGAAGAAAACACCGAAGACATTCAAAAACTCGGAGCTGTTGAAGCATTAGATGAACCGTACATGGATGTTTCACTTCCACAGATGATTCGTAAACGTGCGCCATGGCTTGTTATTCTTTTCGTTAGTGAGATGTTCACCACCACTGCAATGTCGTTTTTCGAACATGAAATTGACAAGGCAGTAGTGCTTGCATTGTTCATCCCTTTAATTGTATCCAGTGGTGGTAATAGTGGTTCACAAGCATCAACACTTATCATTCGAGCACTCGCATTAGGTGAAATAACATTGCGCGATTGGTGGCGCATTATGCGAAGAGAAATTATGACAGGATTGCTTCTCGGAGTGATACTTGGAGTTATAGGATTTGCACGTATATCAACTTGGAGCTTATTTACCGACATTTATGGGCCACATTGGATGCTCATCGGATTAACGATTGGGGTATCTGTTTGCGGCGTAGTATTGTGGGGTTCTGTAATGGGATCAATGATGCCGATACTTTTAAAGCGATTAGGTTTCGACCCTGCTACTTCTTCCGCACCATTTATTGCTACACTTGTTGACGTTACTGGATTAATAATTTACTTTAGTTTCGCTGCATTGATTTTAAAAGGTACGTTATTATAGCTTTTATCATGTCAAAAAAGATTTTGCTTATTGATACACTGCACTCTTCCTTTGCGAAGATATTAAGTGAACATAATTTCGAATGTATAGAGGGTTATCATTTATCAGAATCAGAAGTACTTGCTCAGATAAAAGAATATGCAGGGATTGCCATAAGAAGTCGATTTAAAATCACAAAAACATTTCTTGAAAAGGCATCTCACTTGCAATTTATTGCACGTGCTGGTGCAGGAATGGAAAATATTGATGTTGATGCTGCGAACAAATTTAACATCGTATGCATCAATGCTCCAGAAGGTAATCGTGATGCCGTTGGAGAACATGCAATAGGAATGTTATTGGCATTAATGAATCATTTGATACGTGCGGATGCTGAAGTAAGAAACGGTTTATGGAAACGTGAAGAGAACCGAGGTGTTGAGTTACAAGGAAAAACTATTGGCATTATCGGCTTCGGAAATATGGGAAGTTCTTTTGCGAAAAAGTTACAAGGGTTTGATGTTGACATTTTAGCTTATGATAAATACATCCACATAGACCAACAAAAATTCCCATTTGTAAAACAAGTTTCTTTGGCGGAAATTCACCAACACAGCGATGTACTAAGTTTACACGTACCATTAACGGCAGAAACAAATTATTTAGTAAACGATCATTTCTTAAATGCATTTACGAAGTCTATTTGGTTAATTAATACGGCACGCGGAAAAGTGTTAGAAACAGCATCACTTGTTAAAGCATTACAATCGGGAAAAGTTATTGCTGCAGCTTTAGATGTTTTAGAATATGAAAATATTTCTTTCGAAGATGTAGATGTATCAAAACTTCCTGCTCCATTTCAATTTTTAATTCAATCAAAACAAGTGCTTCTCTCGCCTCATATAGGAGGATGGACGCAGGAGTCGAATGTAAAAATTGCCACCGTACTTGCTGAAAAAATTATTGCTCATTTCAATAACAAACTAAAATAAATTTTCCGGAAATTATAAAACATTCTTTTCTGTTTACTTAATGATCGTATTCTGGTTGTAATAATAATCTACCTTTTTTATTTTTTTCAATTTCAACACGATTCATCTTTTGCTTACGCGACTTTCCACTATTGTACATTACCGATTGATCATAATAATATGGGCTCATCACATTTCCCGATTGCCCTGTTGGCAAAACACTTTGCGAATTTTCTACATCATTAAAATCTAAAGCTATTCGCATTGCAGGTCCGTATTTCGCTTTATAAATTCCATCACCGTTATAATCGAATGCTATTTGATTTATAACTTCTTGTCCGCCAGGAACTGCGAAGGGTCCTACGTTAAAGAAATAATTAAAAGGTTTTTTCATTCCTATTGGATGTACGTGCTCTAATAAATGCACTCTACCCCACTCCCATGTTTTAGGGTTGTCGCCTAGTTGTGCTATTAATTGCTGAACAGTTTCATCAAATGCTTTTCCAAAAATTTCTGTTCGTGTTTCTTTCACATTTGCAGTATGAATATCATCCCACCATACTGAGCTATCATTTTTCATTAATGGAAGCAAAGAATTTTTCATAACATGTGTACCTAAAAATGCTTTCAAATTATCTGCTCCTAACTCGTCTTGCATGGTTGCTTGAAGTACATTATAAATTAATTTATAATAAATAGTAGGACCTACATCTCTTAATTGATGATCACCATTCCATTGCATTAAATACTTAGCCGCTACTTGATAGTTTGCAGACTTATCCATTATCTTTTTACTTACCACTGCCATAATTGTTTTAGCAATAATTGGTGCTACAGGCGACATTACATCTGTATTCATACGTTGCATATCTTCTAGTGAATAGCTTTCTTTTGCTCGCAACAATGTTTCAATTCGTTTGGCACGATCTTCAGGAACATAATATCCAGGATACAGTCCGCATCCTGGCATGCTATCAGGTTGATTGTTTGCAGAAAACACAAATCCTTCAGGAGGATTTTCGGATTTCGGATTATCTTTAAAATCGAAATATCCTTGTGGATCATTTTTTTCATTCGTTCCATCTTGTAATAAAACAGGATCCATTTTAGGATTTCGTTTTACTAATTTTCCTGATGCCCACCAAGCAATATTTCCTTTTGCATCTCCATACATAATATTTAATCCTGGAGAAATCAATTCGGCAACAGCAGCTTTTGTTTCATCAAATGAATGGGAGTGATTTAAATTATAAGTGACTTGCATAAGGTTGTTCGGAAATTTTAAATGTGTCCATGATGCGGCAACGGGTTCGTCTGTTACACCTTTCCATTCCGGCATTACCTCTTGCATTAATGGCCCATGTCGGCTAGTACGAACAGTTAAAACTTTATCATCCTCCCCTTTAACATGAATCGTATCTATACGAATCATTAAAGGATTCCATTTTCCGAAACTCCAATATTTGGTACTATCGCCCGGCTTAATTCTTTCAGCATAAAAATCAAGATCATCATTTTCGAACATCGTTAATCCCCATGCTAATTCACGCGTATGTCCAATCGCTGCGAAGGGAAATCCTGCTAAAAAATTTCCATAGAAACTATATCCCGGATATTCGAGGTGTGCTTCATACCAAACGCAAGGTTGACCATAGCCGATATGGGTATCGTTTGCAAAAAGCACTTTTCCGTTTACAGTATGAGCTGGAGCAACTACCCAAGCATTACTGCCCACTAATGCAGGAATAGGAATTTGATTTAATAAATTATCAACCGTATTAAATGCTACTTGATGTGCTGCAGCAGTATCTGGAATTTGAAAATTTGCATTGCGTTCTGTTCCTTCCACATAATGTGCATTCAAATCATGATAATATTTTGGTCCAAGTTTTTTAGATATAAAACTCATTAATGGATCCGTTCTAAATGCCATTGCAAAATTAAAAGCCATAAATTCAGAAGATAGATACATATCTACCTCCGTAAATTTTTTCTTTGTTATTCCAAGCATCTTAAATTCAACAGGGGTTCTACCTTTTAAGATAAACTGATTTACTCCTGCCAAATACGCTTTTGCTGACCGTTGATACGTTGAGGTATCCGAATTTAAATAGCGTGCAGCGGATTCTGTTGCATGTTCTTTTAACCCTAGCGTTCGAAAGAAAGCATCAATTTTCACAAAGTCATTTCCTAATATTTCGGATAGTCTTCCTGATGCAACGCGACGAGTCATTTCCATTTGAAAAAGTCGATCTTGTGCATGCACATATCCTAAAGCAAAATAGGCATCTTGCTCATTGTTTGCATAAATATGAGGCACGCCGTAAAAATCATACATCACCTCTACTTGATCCTTTAAACCTTTTAATTGAATTGTTCCAGCAAATTGTGGTTTTTGTGAAGTCAGATAAATGAGTGTTGCTACTATTCCTACTATGGAAATAATTATTATAAAGTAGAAAATTTTTCGCAGGATCAGCATGATGTTTTGTTCGAAGATTTCCAAATATAAGTAATCTAATTTGGTATTGATAAAAAACCCTGAAGTAGAGATACTTCAGGGTTTTTTACGACTGTAAAAATATTTTATTTTTATTGAACGATAAGCTTTTGAATGATTCTTCCTTCAGTGGTATTTGCTTCTAAAGTGTAAACTCCTTTCGCTGCCCGATCCAACTGAATTGTATGGATAAATCCACCATTTTGCTTTACAATTTTTTGAGCAAACACAACACGACCTTGTATATCCACAACTTTTAAATCGATGGTGCCATTGTATTTTCCTGCCCACGAAATAGTGAATTCTCCTGTTGATGGATTTGGATAAACATTTACTGTTTCGAACGATAAAGAATTTTCATTCAATCCTATTACAGCTGTAATTGTAAAGTTCACATTTGAAATGTCGAAGAAAATATTTCCAACTGATTCCACTTTAATTCTTGCAGTTGTTGATGTAACATTTGGTAATTGTACCGATGCTAAACCATTATTTGCAACTCCCGTTGCAAGTGTATAAGGATATGTTAAGCCACCATCTACTGAAAGTAAAATATTTACCGTACTTACAGCTATTGGACTTAAATCAGTACTAGCAACATCCCAAGTAATATTTTGCATACTTAAACCAACCCACGTTACATTTGTGTTCGGTTGTGTTACTAAAAACGGACCCGCTGTTCCATTTACAGTAAGTGTTACAAATCCAGGATTATAAGTAACGCCTCCTCCTCCACTTCTGTTATCTCTTACTGTTAGTCGAAACTTCATAGTACGAGCATAAGATGGCAAAACTTCAGCGGTTTTATATGGACTTGGGAAAACTGTTGGATAATTTGCATTAATTATTGTTTGTCTTGGAAAAGTTCTTGATGTAGAAGTACTAGGATTTAATGATCTAAAACTTGGAGAGTTTCCAGATGGTGAGTTTGCTAAACATGCTGATCCTAAATCAAATTCTTCCCAGCAATAGGTTAAAGGATCTCCATCCTGATCAGTTGCTACTGCTCCTGATAAAACAAATGGTGTACTTAGAGGGATGGTGTAGGCTGACCCTCCAATACTTGTTATTACTGGAGGGTGATTTCCTGTAATTGTTTTTACAGCACAAGTATTTCCAGTGGCTCCAGTATTTGTTGTATAATTTCTAATCTCATCAAAACTTATTGTATGAAAATAGGCATCGCTATGTAATTGAATATCGTCAACAGTTGTTCCTGCAGAGCAAATTCCAGCATACGCCATAATGGTACTTCCGCTTCCTGATTCGTATGCTGTTGAATTATTTCGATTACCTCCACCACAACTTGAGGTTGTTCCATTAAATGGATGATTTGCACCAAATTGATGTCCCATTTCATGAGCAACATAATCAACATCAAAGGGATCTCCAGTAGGAGAATTTGTTCCTGTTTCACCTCGAGCCTTTTGTCCTATATTACAAACCACTCCAAGTCCAGCAAGTCCTCCACCAGCTGTACTGAATACATGTCCGATATCATAATTACCAAAGCCAACTTTAATATTACATGTTCTTTGATTTTGTATAAGTAAAGAATCAGGAACGGAATTATCATAAGGATCTGTAGCTGAATTTAAGTTTATTAATGTATCATTATTTGCAATAAGATTTAAATGTATAGAAAGTTCCTTTTCGTAGATCCCAACCACTCTGTTAACACTTGTTACCATGTGACCTAATGTGCTTAGTTTCGTTGGTGTTCCAGGAAAATAGTTTGCATATTCTCCAGTGCATGCTAATGCCAAACGGTAAGTACGAAGCGTATCACCTGCATTTCTTAAAACTGAATTGTTGGGATTATTTGCATTGCGTTCAACGTTAATTGGAACTAAATTTTTCGTTAGATCATCAGATCCTACATTACAAATATGTTGATGTGAATTAATAGCATCCGATTTATTGTAAACCATGTATGCATGGTTAGTAGAAAAATTTAAAGGATCTATAAAAACTGATTCCTCTGAAGAAAGAACCATTGCGTGAAATCCACTTTCGGTAATATCGATTCGGATAGTAGCAGTTGGGTCACTTAAACTTTGTCCCGCGTATGTTTTTATGGATGGATATTTCACTTGTAATCCGAGTTCCATAACTGGTGATTCCACCATTGCAAATTCTTGTGAAGTTCCATCAGGCATTGGAAGCGCTAAAACCAATGGTGAATTACTGCTTCTTTCCATTGGAGCGGTTTGCAAATAACTAGTAAGTGCTGCAATATTTAGTTCGTAATACTTGCAAGCATTTACTTTGATAACTTGTTCTCCATTGGTTTCTGCCTGCGAAGCAGATATTAGAGTCCAATAATTGATGGAAGAGGCCTGTGCTGATAAGTATCCGACCAAAACTAATAGTAAGGTAATGATTTTTTTCATGTTCGAAATTTCGTGTGTAACAAAACTAATTAGAATATTTATATACTACATGAATAAGAAGTGTTTAAATGCAAAAAGGTCTTCCGAAGAAGACCTTTTTGCATTTATAAGTAAATTATATTTTTTAATAAACGAATTTCTTAGAAACCGATTTGTCTTTATTACGAAGTGTTATCATGTAGATACCTCGTGCTAATCGTGAGCCATCAATTTTCAGTAAATTAATTCCTTGTTGAACGCCTAATCCACTTCCTGTTACAACCACTTTTCCAGTCATATCGAATAAGTTATAGCTAACTGGTGAGTCACTATCGTTATCAAAGAATGTTTCGATACTATTATTTTCGGTATTCACATACTTGATTTCGAATATTGATTTTAAGCCGATTCGAATAGGAATATATTCAGAGGCAATGGTAGTAGTACCATCCACATCTGTTTGACGTAAGCGATAATAATTGATAGCTCCTTTTATAGGTTCAAAATCCCATGCTGTATAGTTTTGGATGCTTGTACTATTTCCATCACCATAGCTTTTCACTTTTGCAATATCCGAAACATTTTCGAAGTCAAGGGTGCGTTCTATTGTAAAGTAATCATTGTTTTTCTCACTAGCAGTCGTCCAATCTAACAATACATCTTCTCCTTTCAAGTTCGCACCAAATGATATTAACTCAACTGGCAACGGTTGATTTTGCGTAGTGATTGTCCATGGATTATAATTACCATATAACCAAGGGAAATTAACCACACCAGAATTATAATTCGTGTTTGCAATTGTATTAATCATATATGTACTGAAAGTATATGGAGTACTTGTAAACTGCAATCTCTTCCAAGTGCCTTGTAAATCAGGGAATGTTTGCACAAACCAAGGTTGCGGACGTAATGGATTTCCAATAGAATTTGCGCATAAATAAGGTGAAACTCCATTTGGACATGGTCGCTCATCATAAG
>JANXSD010000163.1 GCA_025352785.1 Bacteroidota bacterium | reverse complement strand
TTATACCCTTTAAAATATTTTTCGTATTGTATTGTATCATTTTTTATAATTAAAAAAGCTACTGTTTTATTTTCTTCTAGCACTTTATCGAAGGGGACCCGCGTATTGCCTAATTTTAATGAATCTGGATATTTTCCTTTGGAAGTTTTGTTGAACTTAAATTTGTTGTCATTGCTTGTCAATGGGCGCGATGGGAATTTCTTATAGTCTTTAATGTCTGCAAAGTTGTATACCACAAATCTTCCAATTTTACAAGATGATAAAGCAATTGAAAAAATAATTAGAATTCCTATTCGATACAATTTAAAATTATTCATTATTAATTTAATTTTTTCGACTTTTTCCAACCTTTGGCTATAACATTAAATACTTCACTGCATTTTCAGCACACCTTTCACCGTCCATAGCAGCTGATACAATTCCTCCAGCGTAACCCGCACCTTCTGCGCATGGAAATAAACCTTTAATTTGTGGATGCATGCATGTTTCTTTTTCGCGTGGAATTCTTACTGGCGAAGAAGTTCTTGATTCAGTAGCAACCAATACCGCTTCATTGGTGTAATATCCGTTCATTTTTTTTCCAAAATCTTTTAACGCAAATTTTAATGTATTAACAATCTTAATGGGTAAAACATCTTTCAGTTGAACACTAGTTACTCCCGGTAAGTAGGATGTTTTTGGAATTTTCGCTGTGTTTTTTCCTTCACAAAAATCTACCATACTTTGTGCTGGTGCGACTAATTTCCCTCCTCCTGCTTCAAAGCATTTTTGTTCTACCTCAGATTGATAGTGCATGGCAGCTAATGGTCCTAGAAAGTTAGATTCCGTGAAATCATTTTCATCTACACTCACAACAATTCCTGAATTCGCAAATGGATTATTTCGTTTGGATGGTGACCATCCATTCACCACTAATTCTCCAGGAGCTGTTGCTGATGGCGCAATAATTCCTCCAGGGCACATGCAAAAGCTATAAACACCTTTGCCCGCCACTTGACCCGCTACTCCGTAGGAAGCAGGAGGTAAGAATGCACTTCGTTCAGAACAATGATATTGAATTTTATCTATCAAGGATTGAGGATGTTCAATGCGAACACCTAACGCAAAAGGTTTTTGTTCAATTATAATATTTTGTTGATGCAACAAGTTGAATACATCACGTGCTGAATGTCCAGTTGCAAGAATAACGGCATTCGCTTCAAATGTAAATTGATTATCTATATTATTTACTGCTTTAACTTTTACACCTTTAATTTTATCGGATGCAATCGTGAATTCTATAAGTCGAGTATTGAAGTGAATTTCTCCACCACATGATTCGATACGTTCACGCATGGCAGAAACTATTCCTGGTAATTTATTTGTTCCTATATGTGGATGGGCATCGATTAAAATTTCTTCATTTGCACCAAATTCTACAAAGCTGTGAAGTACTCGTTGAACATTTCCTCTTTTATCCGCACGCGTATAAAGTTTTCCATCAGAATAAGTTCCAGCACCACCTTCACCAAAACAATAATTAGAATCCTCATTAATTATTCCTTCACGATTAATAGCTGCAAGATCTCTTCTTCTACTACGTACATCTTTACCACGTTCAATCACAATCGGTTTGTAACCCAATTCAATTAAGCGTAATGCCGCAAACATACCTGCAGGTCCAAAGCCAATAATTAAAATTGGTGTTGCATTATTTACATTTTGATGATGACGAATTTCCGCAATCAAAGGAGGAAGTGATTCATTCGTTGCGACATCAAAAAATAAACGAATTTTTACATCCCGAGAACGCGCATCAATAGATCGTTTTACTAACCTGAATCCTTTTATTTCATCAGAACGACATTGTAGATAATGCGCAATATAATTTGGAAATTGTTGCTCAAGGGCTGCTTGTTCGGGCAGCAACAGAAGCTCTACACGTTGTAACATTTATTCGAATAAAAGTGATACAGTGAATACTCGCGACTTCAATGAGGTTAAAGAAGTTGTATAAATCGCTTGATCGTTTTGCAATACATTAGGTAAACCTTGAAACATTTTTATCTCCGGAGAAAATTTAAAAAGTGGCATGTAGCAATCAATACCAAATCCAATAAAATATCCGTAATCCTTTTTCTTTAATTTAACAAGCTCCTGATTATTTTCAACCTTAGCTTGAGATACTAAGTCAATCATATATTTGAATCCACCTGAAACATACATACGATAATTGTTAATGCGATTCGATTTAAATTTTATCTCTAATGGAAATTCAATGAATGTCGACTCTATCTTTTTAATAACTTTAATAGGAGCCTTTCCAGGATTTATAATTTGATAATTTAAATTGCGTTGCGAAAAAGCTAAATCTGGAACGAAGCGTAAGTCAAAATTATTTGAAAGTTGTATATCGGAAACAATCCCTAAGTTAAATCCAGTTAGACCATCTGGTTCCACTATTAAGGCGCTATCTGATTTGTATAATTCGCTGGAACGTGTTACTTTGAAATCGGTATTGTTAATGCCTAAAAGAAATCCGAAATGCATGAGTTGATTATCATATTTCTCGAGGTTTTTAACTTTCATTTGTTGCCCATAACTACTATGTAGTCCAACAATGGAAAAGAGTAGAAATAAAACTACCAAATAAATGATTGAAATGCGTTGGTTCATTATTTTCTAGCGGTATAAATACTTGCAATCCCAAACGTTTGTGGAAAGCATTTTGTATCCTTAAAATTTACTTTTGTAAGTACTTCTAAAAATTGATCGCCGTAAGGAAATGCTCTCACTGATTCCGGTAAATATTCGTATGCCGAACGTTCTTTAGAAATTAGTTGACCAATTAATGGTAAAATATATTTTGAGTAGATCGAATAAATTTGTTTGATTGGCCATGATATTGGTTGTGAGAATTCTAATACCACAACTTTTCCTCCAGGTTTTAAAACTCTATACATTTCCGATAATCCTACTTCCAAATGTTCGAAATTTCGTACTCCAAATGCAACAGTTATTGCATCAAAATAATTATCGTTGTAAGGTAGGTTTTCTGAATCACCTTGATCTAACCGAATTAAATTTTGAAGATTACGTTGCTTAATTTTTTCACGACCTATCTTCAACATATTATTAGAAATATCTAATCCAATTATTTCAGATGGTGATAAACGAATACATTCTAAAGCAAGATCAGCAGTTCCAGTTGCAATGTCAAGAATTTTTTTTGGCTGAAGATCCTTTAATTGATCTATTGTTTTTTTTCTCCATGAGCGATCTATCCCTCCCGATAAGACGCGGTTAAGCAAATCATATCGTGGAGCAATGCTGTTAAACATCTCTTCAACACGTTCACGTTTACTCGTTCCTTTATACCGTTGAGGAATTACCGTCATAATTTAATCTGCTTCGATTCTTCTAATAATTGTTGTTTGTCGATAGGCACTACTCCAACTTTTTCACATACTAATCCTCCTGCAAGATTCGCTAAAGCAGCAGTCATTGCTGAAGATAAGTTTAGTGCCAAACATAATGATGCAACACTTATAACAGTATCTCCTGCTCCAGATACATCTGAGATATTTCTAATATGCGCTGGTATAACTTCACTTTTATTTCCTTCACAATAAAATACTCCCGCTTCCGATAAAGTTACCATGAGTGTTTTTATGTGGTGCTCTTCTCTAAATTGGCGAGTACTTTCTTCAATATTTATTGCGAATGGTTTTTCAACTTCAATCTTTAATCCCGTTTTTAATTCGTGTAAATTGGGCTTAAATAAACTAACGTTTTTATAGGATAAGAAATTTTTCTTTTTAGGATCAACAGCTGTTGGTATTCCTTTGTTATTACAAACTGAAACTATCTTTAAAATTAATTCTTCTCCTAAAACGCCTTTGTCATAATCTTCAAAAATTACCACGTCGGGTTTCGAGGAATCGATTAATTGTAAAATTCTTGTTGTTAACTCAGAACGTTCTTTAGCTGAAAGTTCATGAATTACTTCATCATCAACGCGCAAAAGCTGGTGATTGTTGCCAATAACTCTCGTTTTTACAGTAGTCACCCTTTCAGAAGAGCTGACTATTCCATCACATTCCATCCCAATATCATGCATTAATGCTTTTAATTCTTCCCCGTTACGATCATCTCCAACTACAGAGCACAATATTGCTGTAGCCCCCATTGCACGAATGTTTATCGCCACATTGGCAGCACCTCCTAAACGACTTTCCCGCTTTTGTATTGCAACAATCGGTACTGGTGCCTCAGGCGAGATCCGATCTACTTTCCCCCAGAGATAAGCATCTAACATAACATCGCCTATTACCATCACTTTTAAATGGTTAAATGCGTCGAATATTTCTTGAATTGATGTGAATTTGCTCAAAGCCAATATTTAAGAACACAAATTTAATAAAATTGAACTAAGCCTGAGGATATGTTTTAATTGATACGAAATTATTGTATTAGATATCTTTGAAAAATAAAAGTGACCGTGTACACATTTCTACTAAAGTTTAGAATAATATACCTCACACTAATTTAGCTAACGAAGCTTTAATTCTCTTCATTGATTCTATCAATAACTCATCTGTAGTAGCATACGATAATCTCACACAGTTGGCATCTCCAAAAGCTTCGCCTGTAACTATTGAAACCTTAGCATCTTTCAATAAATACATGCAAAGATCCGATGCATTATTTATTTTATCATCTCCATTACCTTTTCCAAAATAGGAGGAGACATCTGGGAAAACATAGAACGCTCCTTTCGGAATATTGTATTTTATACCAGGAATATCTTTCATCAGTCCTAATACTAAATCTCGTCGCCGTAAAAATGATTCACGCATAAAATCATACTGATCCCATTCGCTGCTCACTGCTTCTAACGCTGCTTTTTGCGCAATAGAACATGCACCAGAAGTAAACTGTCCTTGCATTTTATCACAAGCCTTTGCAATCTCTAATGAAGCACCAATATAACCAATCCTCCAACCCGTCATCGCATACCCTTTCGATACTCCATTCACTATGATCACACGCTCTTTTATAAAATCGAACTGTGCAATACTTTCATGTGTTGCCTCAAAACGAATATGCTCATATATTTCATCTGAAAGAATAAAAATTTGTGGATGTGGATGAATAACTTTAGCAATACTTTTCAATTCCTCTTTCGAAAACATGGTTCCTGTTGGATTACATGGTGATGAAAAAATAAACAACTTTGTTTTAGAGGTAATCGCATTGTTTATTTGTTCTGGAAATGGTTTAAAGTCATTCACTACCGATGTAGTTATGTAAATTGGAATTCCACCTGCAAGTTTTATTATTTGCGAATAACTTACCCAATAAGGAGCAGGAACAATAACTTCATCACCTGGATTAATTAAGCTTAATATTACATTTGCAATGCTCTGCTTTGCACCAGTAGATACAATTATTTGATCGGCTGAATAATCTAAATTATTTTCACGCTTAAATTTCTCACTAATCGCTTTTCGCAAATCTCTAAAACCAGCAATAGGAGGGTAAAATGTAAAACCATCATCAATTGCTTTTTTTGCAGCATCGCAGATATTGTTAGGAGTTACAAAGTCAGGCTCTCCTAATGATAAACTAATTATATCATGACCTTGTTCCTGTAATTCACGACTAAGACGAGCCATCGCAATTGTTGCCGATTCCTTTAAATCGTTAATTCGGGTAGAGAGATAATTCATATTGGCGTTAAGCCCGTTTCAAGAACCGCAAAACTATCAAAAAATGCCTTTCAAAATGGCTTCTTGTTATTTTACAACTCATATTTGTTGATGTAAAAGCCTTCTTTAGTAGACGTTTCATCCATTTCTTTTAATTAAACGACTAATTATTCGATTAATAGCTCATTCGTCTCTTCTCCACTGTTTTTCCGATATTTGAGGCCTCTAAACAATATTATGGAATTACCAAAAGGCATTATCGATTTCTTATTGTATTTAGCTCCTTCTCTGCTGGTTTTTTTTACTGCATGGACGCTCATTAAAAAATTTTTAGAACGTGAACAAAATCTTAAATTAATCGAAACAAAGATTTCGCTACAAAAAGATCTTATTCCTTTACGTTTACAAGCATACGAACGTTTGGCAATTTATCTTGAGCGCATTTCACCTAATGTAATGTTGGTAAATAATTACCATCCCGGTACAACTGTGCAGGAGTTTCAAGCTAATTTATTAGAGGTTGTTCGAACAGAATTTGAACATAATTTTGCCCAACAAATTTATGTATCTCCAGCCATCTGGACTGTTGTAAGAAATGCAAAAGAAGATATTGCACGATTGATTAATTTCAGTGCTGCATCACTTGATCCGAATGCGCAAGCGTATGAATTAAGCAAAAAAATATTTGATGCGATGTTAGAGAAAGTAGATTTCCCTACTCAAAGAGCACTTATTATCTTGAAAGCAGAAGTTGCACAATTATTCGGTTAATTTTCAAAAATAAATTTAATGATGGAAGATAAAAAATCTGAATATAATAATGATTCTGGAATAGAAGTGAATCGCATTTACAAAGATGCTTCCTTACTAAATGAAGATGCAGGAGAATATCCATTCACTCGCGGTATTCAACCAGATATGTATCGTGGAAAATTATGGACCATGCGTCAGTATGCAGGATTTTCAACTGCTGAAGAAAGTAATAAGCGGTATCATTATTTACTCAACCAAGGTACTACAGGATTATCCGTTGCATTCGATTTGCCAACACAAATTGGTTACGATTCTGATCATGCATTATCAGAAGGCGAGGTGGGTAAAGCAGGCGTAGCAATAGATACGTTACGTGATATGGAAATATTATTTGATGGAATCCAGTTGGAAAAAATCACCACTTCAATGACCATAAATGCAACCGCTTCCACTTTGTTGTGTATGTACATTGCTCTCGCAAAAAAGCAGGGTGCAGATTTAAAAAATATTTCAGGAACTATTCAGAATGATATTTTAAAAGAATATGCTGCACGAGGAACGTATATTTATCCTCCTAAGCCAAGCATGCGTATCATCACTGATATTTTTGCTTACTGTAGCAATGAAGTCCCTAAGTGGAATACAATTTCCGTTTCTGGTTATCATATACGGGAAGCAGGTGCGAATGCAGTGCAAGAGTTAGCATTTACTTTGGCAGATGGTAAAGCATATTTAAAGGCAGCTATTGATGTAGGATTAGACATCAATGTTTTCGCAAAGAGAATTTCTTTTTTCTTTAATGCTCATAATAATTTATTTGAAGAAGTGGCAAAATTTCGTGCAGCAAGAAGAATGTGGGCAAGCATAACAAAAGAATTAGGTGCCACAGATCTACGTGCACAAATGCTTCGTTTTCATACTCAAACTGGAGGCTCTACCTTAACAGCACAACAACCGCAAAATAATATTGTAAGAGTAACCATACAAGCGTTAGCGGCTGTAATGGGTGGCACCCAATCGTTGCACACAAATGGTTTCGATGAAGCGCTATCATTACCTACAGCTGATGCAGCTAGGTTAGCATTACGTACACAACAAGTGATCGCATTTGAAAGCGGAGTTCCAATGACAGTAGATCCTTTGGGTGGAAGTTTTTATGTTGAAGCATTAACAAATGAAGTAGAGCAAAAGGCTTGGGAATACATTCATCGCATAGATGAAATGGGAGGTGCCGTGAGCGCAATTGAAGCAGGATTTATCCAACGTGAAATTGCACAATCAGCATATCAATATCAACGCGATATTGAATCTGGCGATAAAATAATTGTTGGAGTAAATAAATTCCCAATGGAGGAACCATCATTCGAAGATTTATTTACTGTGGATGATAGTATTCGTAACGTTCAAACGGATAAGATAAATAAGGTTAAATCTGAGAGAAATAATTCTGAAGTTCAGGATCATTTAATAGCTCTTGAAAATGCTGCTAGAGGTGGATTCAATGTGATGCCTCATATTTTATCCGCAGTGGAAGCTTATGCAACACTCGGAGAAATATCTGATACGATGCGTAATGTTTTTGGAGAATATACTGGAGCGTAATTGAAAAGTATAACGTTACTCTTTAAACTCTTTCTTTTTCTCAACAGATTCAGGAATTATTAAAAATATTTCTTCACTGTCTTTCTTCATCATGTAATGTTCCCTAGCGTATTTTTCTAAATGCGAAGGATCGGACATTAGTTCTTTCATATCGAGCTTGTTTTGCTCAATTTCTTTTAGATAATATTCTTTATCCAATTCTAATTTTTTAAGCTCCTTACGATAAGTAAGTTGAGAATAAATATCATTTCGATCAAAGAAAATTAGCCATATCAAAAAGAAAATACTGGTAAATAAATACTTGTTCTTTAAGATTGGTGCTAACTTTTTCATGACGATCATTTATATGAACGCTAAGATAGAGGATCAAACCTTAAATTTTTATGATTTTTCATATGTTTATCCATATTTCAATGTGAATTACTATCATCGTTAACTTTCCTTGAATTTATCTGTTATTCAACCGTATTTCAACTTCTATTCACGTAATTTCGTAAATAATTGAAGAACCCGCATTCGTCCTCGTTTCAATGATGTATCTACTCTTTAAATCCGAATTAATAAAAATTGCCGCGAGGCCTAGGAGCTATATTGGATTTATCGCAATTGCCGTAATTGTAGCACTTATCCATCTCGCGATGTACCTCGACGGACTAAATTATATTAGCTTCATAACTGGCCCAATACAATCTGCTTTTTCTCTCCAAGGGAATATAGTAAATGGAAATCTCGTTTGTTTTATTATCCTACAAACATTAATTATTCAAATTCCACTACTTGTCGCACTTGTTACTGGGGATATGCTCAGTGGCGAGGCTGCGATGGGTACCATTCGCCTTATTGCAACACGACCTGTCAGCAGGTATTCAATCGTGATGTCAAAGTTTTTCGCTGGCGCCGCCTATACTTTCGTGCTTCTCCTTTTTTTAGGATTGATTTCACTTGGTTTAGGACTTTGGCTTTTTGGACCAGGAGATTTAATTGTACTTAAGAGCGAAGAGCTTATTATAATTCAAGGAACAGATACTTTATGGCGATTTTTTTGTGCGTTTGGAATTGCGTTTCTAAGCTTAACGGTTATTGCTACTTTTTCTTTAGCGCTTTCTTGTTTTGCAGATAATTCTATTGGACCGATTATTTCAACAATGGCTGTAATAATATTATTTACAATTATTGGCACGATGGAAATCCCATTTTTTGATAAAATAAAACCGTATCTTTTTACTACGCATATGGTTATTTGGCGTAACTTCTTTGATAACCCATTGCCCATAGAATTAATTAGAAACTCAATTGTAATTTTACTCGCACATATTGGTGTTTTCTTGTCAATTACCCTTATTGCATTTAAAAGAAAAGATATTTTAAGCTGATGAAAAAAATAATTTTAGTGACAACGCTAGTATTAATTTCTATTTCTGTTTCATTTTCACAAGTTGCACCAGATCCCATTGCAATTATCTCGAAAATAAATAAAAAGTTTAAATTGATAAGTGATTATCAAGCAGACGTGGTTATAGATGCAAGAATTTCTTTTTTAAAAATTTTGCCTCAAAAAGCAATCATTTATTTTAAACAACCTGATAAATTCCATCTCCAATCAAAAGGTATTGCCATCTTACCCAAACAAAATTTTGAAAACTTATATTCATTGCTAGCAGAGGATAAAAGTTACCAAGTATTCGCAAGTGGCAATGAAATTATTAATACTAAACCAACAATTATTCTTAATGTAATTCCCAATAAGGATACTAGCGATTTGGTACTAGCAAAAATATGGGTGGATATTGCACATGATTTAATTTTAAAGGCGCAACTTACAACAAAGATTAATGGTACAATCTTAATCGAATATGCATACAGTAGATATATAGAATCTGGGTTGCCTGACCAGATTATTTTTACCATTGATGTAAAAAAGTTCAAAATTCCTAAAGCTGTTTCTGCAGATATCAATGCAACATCTAATCCATCATCGAATTCAGGCAAAGAACCTAAAAAGGGGCGAATTATTGTTAAAATCGCAAACTATAGTATCAACAAAGAAATTTCTGATGCGGTGTTTAAATAAATCTTTATAATTAATATTAAATGGCGAAGGCCACTCATCATAAGTGACCTTCAACCTAACCTGACAAGATTAACGTTTCAATACTTAAGGTTTTGCAGCTTCATACTGCTCAACTTTTGCTGAATTTACAGCTAAAGGATTATTCGAACTGTTTAATTGAATTTTATAACTAAAATCCTGTTGACGTTTCCATACAAGTACAATATCCGTTGCAATGGTTTTTTCTACACCATCTTTTACTGTGGTGATTGTCCATTTGCCTAATTGGTAAACAATTTTTCCGCTACCACCTAAAACTAAAATTTCCGATTTTAAACTTGTTGCAGATGTAAGTGTGTACCAGTAATCTGCAATAGCCTTACGACCTTGCACTTTTTTTCCGCCAGGAAGAACAATTGATGCACCATCAGCATACATATCAATGATACTCGCGAAATCTTTTTTCTGAATATTAATCTCAAATTGCTTATTTAAATTTCCTATATCGGTTCGTGTTTCGGCACTAATATCATTCGATTGTGCTTTTGCTTTAGTAGAGAATGTCATCATTCCTAAAACTGCAATCACTACCGCAACCATGTTACGTAGTGTTTTGTAAATGTGAGTGTTTTTCATTTTAAAAGATTATTTTATTACTATTTATTGAACAATAGAATTCCAGTCCACCGAATGGTGGTTTTTTTAATGTGAATTGTAGAAGTTTTTAGAGTAAGACGCCCGAGTAATTTAATATGTTACACAAATTGTGTTAAAATTTTGTGAACCAAATTGAAAATTTTTCGAGCATCTTTTTAATCGGCATTAAAATTTTTCAATGATGCAAACTTAAATCAACACATGTTTATGTTGTTAATGAGAAATCGAATTTGCATTAATTAGTTTGCGACAATTCGATATTTACTTTTTGTCTTTTGCATCGATTAGAACACCTTGACCATTAATTCGAATTTTAACATCCTTATTCTCCCAGTCAATCGTATCTTTATTTTCATCTTCAGAGTCGATGTCAATGTCTCTACCATTAACACGAACTCGCGTATGTTTTTTCTCGTTCGTAGATTCTGCTAAATTGCAACCAATACACTTCAATCCGTTTTCTGTCATCGTCCATGTTTTATCGATCATATCACCATCATAAGTATTTGTTACATTTTTGATATCATAAATTATTTGATCCATTTCATGATTAAAATGTACACTTTTCCCCACTGGAACTTTTAAAATAAGTTTAACTTTTTGATTTCTAAATTGCATTCCTTTGAAGATATTAAATACTTTTCCAAATTTTAAAACAGAATCTTCTTGCAATAAGTCGTAATCAATGTTTCTTAAATTATATGTTGCTTCTTTATGATCTGCACCATTTGCAGTGATGATTTTTACTAGTTCGAATTTGTCACCTTCCGCTCGCATTACATCTAAAGTTACATTACTGATTTTAAATGTATCATCATGATTAATAATAGAGAAAATATCATTAATATTTATATCATTTTTGTTATCGAAATTGTAATTATTAGTGCTCTCCTCTTTTATTAAATCAAGATAAAGTGTATTGTTTGCAGGCTGTGCAATAGGTATATCTACACGTTGTTGTTCTCTTCTTCTAAAATTATTAGAAATTGAAATTGCTAACCAAACGGCTATAATTACTCCAACTGTCCAAAGAATTTTTGCAGAATAATTTAATACTTTATGTTCTGTTTTTAACTTAAATAACGATCGTGCCAAACTATATATCAACGCAATGATTGGAATTCCTAATACAAGTATCATTGCAATAATGCCTAAAGTTAATTGCCAATTACTCAAAAAACTTTCTGTCATAAATACTGGTATGTGTGTGTTGCCAATTGCACCCGTTAAAGCCAATACACTAACAAAAAGTGCTATTAATAATACTGTAAATAATACCATCAAGAAGCCACCAATTACTTTTACAAATAATTTTATACCTCCAATTAATATTTCGCCCAATGCTTCGAAAAAATTTGAAATTTTTCCGGTACCACGACTAAAATTTAGTTTTCCGCTATTTCCTTGAAGCCGATTTTTAATGTCATCAAATTCTTCTTGAATTGTTTTTTTAATATTATCAATATTTACAGCTTGTCCTTTCATTTCTAATTTTTCACTTGTAGTTTTTGCTTTAGGAATGATAAGCATTAGTAAGATGTAAAGTAAAAATCCGGAACCATAAACAAAGAAAGCAATTGCAAAAGCTAGTCGCATCCAAATTGGATCAATTCCGATATAATAACTGATACCACTACACACGCCGCCCACCACTTTTTCATCTGGATCACGATACAATCTACGATGTGTATTCGTTGAATTATTTTGATGAGATTGATTACTATTGGTTGATGCGTATGATTTATCATCATCTGATTCACCAGCAACTTGTTCTGGGCGACCCATGGTGTCAATCACAAATTCTACATCTGCTTCAATCACAACTTGACGATTATTGCCAATTCGTTCAGAAAACATTTCAGCTATTCGCGATTCGATGTCTTGAATGATTTCATCTCTTCCATCTGAAGTAGTAAAATATCCACGAATGGCTTCTAGATATTTTTTTAATTTGTCGTATGCTTGTTCTTCAATATGGAAGACCATTCCTCCAATATTTACGGTGACTGTCTTATTCATTGTGATTAGGATTAAGAGTTGTTGTATTAACAGCATTCACCAATTCTTGCCAGGTTGTGCTGAGTTCTTTTTGAAATTGTTCACCTATTGGTGTAAGTACATAATATTTACGTGGTGGTCCGGATACTGACTCTTTCCATGTGTAAGAGAGTAAACCTTGATTCTTGAGGCGTGTAAGCAATGGATATAATGTACCTTCCACTACCATAAGTCTTGCTTCCTTCATTTTCGCAATGATATCAGAAGGGTAAACTTCTCCTTTTGATATGATGCTAAGGATGCAAAACTCTAACACCCCTTTCCTCATTTGTAATTGGGTGTTTTCTAGATTGCTCATTTTTTCGAGTTGTTTTATAAAGGTGGATTTTGTTTTGCTAGCATTGACGCTATCCGTTGATTTTCATTATTCGAAATGTAGCTATCATTTGAATTTTGTAGATCAATTTTACCCCTACTTATTTTTTGACTTTGCAAACATAAGAATATTAAAAGGTACTATGCAATGCATAGTACTAAATAAAATTGTAATATATTGATAGTCAATTTTAAAAGTTTTATAAATTTTTCGGAAAAGTCTATTAATGTAATTTATTCAAGATTACTAGAAGGATTTTGACATCATTTCAGTTCTGTTTTAAGGCTAAATTAATATGGAAATTTTAATTGAATTTTCTTTTATTATATTTGACTTACAATCCTTCTATGCCCGCATCTGTTTTTCATTTTAAACGATTTACTATCCTTCAGGATAAGTGCGCAATGAAAGTAGGCACTGATGGAGTTTTACTTGGTGCTTGGATAAGTTTAGAGAGTGCGGAGCACATTTTAGATATTGGCACTGGAACCGGATTAATTGCATTGATGATGGCTCAGAAATACGATGCACACATTGATGCGATTGATATTGATAACGATGCTTTCAAGCAAGCATTGGTCAATGTAAATGCCTCACCTTGGTCAAATCGTTTGAGGGTAATTCACGCATCTCTTCAAGATTTTCATCCACATCGTAAGTTTGATCTCATCGTTAGTAACCCTCCATATTTTATTGATTCATTTGCTCCGACCGACGAAGCAAGAAATAGAGCACGACAAGCTTCCGCGTCATTATCCTATGAAGAATTATTGCAAGGAATTATTCGTTTACTTACGACTTCAGGAAAATTTTGTGTGATCTTACCTTCAAAAGAAGGAATAATTTTCAGAGAAAAGGCAGAGCAAGATGGATTGTTTTGCAATCGAATAACTCATGTGCATACTATCATTGGTAAACCTGCAAAACGTGTACTGATGGAGTTCAGTAGAATTGATGAAGAATTAAAAGAGAAAGATATTATTTTACGTGAATCAGACACTACTTTTACGGATGCTTATAAAGTATTAACGAAAGAGTTTTATCCAGCATTTTAAATTATTATTATCGAATAGTAAATTCCAGTTGCTGAAAATTAATTTCTCACCCATTATTTTTTTCCACCTCTACAAATCGAATTCCCATTTTCATTAATTCTTTTAATATTGGCTTGTAAATTCCTTCTAAAACAGGAATATGAACGCCACTTACTTGGATAGTACCATTAAGGATTAAACGTGAAGCAATTCCAAGGGGTAACCCAACGGTTTTTGCCATCGCAGTTTGAACTGTATCATCACCTTTTACAACTAAGGATGATGATAATATTTTTGCATGTCCTTCAACAGAAAATTCAAATTGATGTTGCATTACAATCATGTCTTTATCATTTGCTTTTAATACCCATTTTTGCTCAAGTAAATGTTGAAGTATTTGTGCAGGAGTAGCTTTTTTTAATCCTATTTTTTTGTCATCTAATATTCCTGTAAATCGAATTTTTTCCATCGCCGGACCATCAGGATCAATATTGCATAAGCGAGCTATTCTTTCTTCTAGTGTTGTACCAAAAACTGATGCTGGAATAAACGCTTCAACAAACTGTGAGTAGGTTAAATTTTCTACATCTGCTACATCAAATGTATCATCAGTAATACCTAGAGTAACAAAAACTTGCCAAGCACTGCAATATCCTTCGTTTCTTAAGGTGCCACGAATTAATGTTGGTATATTTTCTATTCCATAATGATTTCTATATGCTAAGGAATCACGATTGGCATATCCATCGTATTTACCATAACCATCAATTTCAATTCGGGTAATTTCACTAAATAACCTATTGTATGGTATGTAATGATATTTCCCGTTCTTAATATAACTCGCAGTGCCTTGTCCAGCTACAATTACATTTCTTGGATTCCAAGTAAATTTATATCCCCATGGATTATCATTTGATTCTGGTGCAACCAATCCTCCTGTATATGATTTGAATGATTTTATTTCCGCACCTTGTTGCTTAAGACGATGAATAATTTCAACTGCCGACATATGATCAATACCGGGATCTAAACCACATTCATTCAAAAAAAGCAATCCCAGGTTTTTTACATCATCATCCATTGCCAACAACTCAGGTGATATGTAACTTGCTGTTACGAGATTTTTCCTGAATTTCAAACAATCTTTTGCAGCTAAAATATGAAGGGCAGGAGGGAGAAGGGAAATGATAATATCAGCAGTTGAAATTTCTTTTTCACGTTGTTCAATATTTTCAACATCAAAGCTAAATGGCTGTGCTTTAGGATGATTCCTTGTTTTGTCGTTTGCAAATTCAAGGGATCGATCACCAACCCTTAGGATGTAATTATCAGCATTAGCGTTTTCAAGTAAATAATTGATCAAAGCTCCTGATGACCGTCCTGCTCCAAGTAATAGTATCTTTTTCATGTAATTCGTTTGCGAAAATAGAAAAGATCATCCTGAATTAACGAATAATAATAAATGAAAGGAAGTATTACTTTTGCAAAAGTAATTATGTAACTCTTGAAAGGCAAAATTTGTAACTAAAAAAAATCTCATTTCATGAAAAAATTATTGCTCATAATCATCACTTCTTTATGCGCTTGTCAAATTTGGGCGCAAACAGCAAATGCAGTATTGTTTACTGAAAATGGCGAAAAATTTACTACAATTTTAAATGGTATCCGTCAAAATGATAAATCTGAAACCAATGTAAAAATTACTGGATTAAATGCAGAATATTATAAGCTGAAAGTGATTTTTGAAAATAAAACTTTCGGAGAAAAGAATTTTAATCTAGCAGTTCAGATTGGAAATGAATCAACTTATTCAATCAAGAAAAATTCAAAAGGTGAATATGTTTTACGTTTTATAAGTGCCGTACCTATTGCAATTGCGCCTGCCACTTCTGCTACACAAAGTGAAATTCAATATATGAATAATCCATCCTCAGAGCCTTCAAATTCTGGAACTGTTACACATAAAACTACAACAACTTCAATTGTAAAGGGAACTCATTCAAATCCTGATGATGTTAATTTTAATATGGGAGTAAATGTTGGTGGTCAAGGAGGAAATGTAAATATAAATATGTCGGGTTTGGATGATTCTAATTCAAGTTCAACAACTACTACAACTCAAACTATTACAACCACTACTACCAACACAAATAACATTCATCAATATCCACAGCACGAACAGCCGGTTCCTCTACCACCAACTTATTTACCTGGTTATAACGGACCTTACGGATGTCCTGTTCCTCTATCACAAAATGATTTTAATGAATTAAAGCAAACAATAAAAACTAAAAGTTTTGAAGACACAAAAATGACTATTGCAAAACAAGTAGTATTAAAGCAATGTTTGTTTGTGTCTCAAGTAAAAGAAATAATGCAATTGTTTTCTTTCGAAGAATCAAAACTGGAGTTTGCAAAATATTCTTATGATCATACGTATGATTTAGGGAATTATTTTAAGGTAAATGATGTATTTACTTTTGAATCGTCCATTGAAGATTTAAATGAATATATCCAATCAAAATAAGTAGTAGAATTAAAAATCATAAAATAGCTTTGTCAATATTGAGGAGGCAATTTTTTTAACAACAATTAATAATACGAGAATAATTTATAAAATGAAAATCTCAACTATAATTAAATTCGCATCCTTCTTCGCAATTATTTCCGTTGCTTTCGGTGCTTTCGGAGCCCATGCCTTACGAGAAAAAATTGATATGCGATCGCTCGAAGTTTGGGAAACGGCGACCCGCTATCAATTTTATCATGTATTTGCACTTTTTATTGTTGCATTTTTAAAGATGAAATCGGATTCTAAGATTTTAAATACAGTAGCACGATTTTTTATATATGGGACTCTTCTTTTTTCAGGATCACTTTATTTGATTGCAACTAAATCGTTAATGGAAGTTGATTTAACTTGGCTTGGACCATTTACTCCCCTTGGAGGACTTTGTTTTATAATAGGTTGGCTTTTACTGATTATTTCTTCAATAAAAATGAATGACGATTACAAAGGCATAAATAGTTAATTTTACAAAATGAAATCCTTTCTCTTCTCAATCGCATTTATAGGAATTATTTCCTGTAAACCCGCAAAGGAGGTCTCCACCGAGAATGCTCCCCTATCTTCCACTTCAATGGAATCAACCTCATCTGAAAGTAGTACTAGTACACAACAACCTGTGAAAACACCTCTAACTCAGAGTCTAGATGACCTAAAGAAATCATTGCCTGATACCATCCGATTATCGATTTCTTTAATCAGTATCGGTGAAGGAACAGATCCAGAAGGCCTTAATATTTTAACCTCAACGTTAGAAACATTTTCTAGAAAAACAGGTAAAAATCCCAACTATATAACCATTCCTTGGGGTAGGGAAGGAGAAGTTGAATATTATTTCAATTTAAATGAGTTAAATCAAGTTGAACAACAAAATTTTATAAGTAATTTAAATTCAGCATTTAAAGGGCATAAATTAGTGCTTATTTCAGAAAATATAAAAAACCGCTTTAAAAGGTAAAAATATAGGTTGACTGAAGCCTATATTTTACGTTTCTTTGCAAAAATTAGCGAATCCTATGAATGAATATGGAATAAAAAACCCTAATGCTTCTCTTGCTGATTTAGGGCTTAAAAATCTTTCAGCCGCTTATTGGAACTTGAGTCTAGCGGAATTAGTTGAAGAAACTATTTTACAAGGACAAGGAGAATTAACCGATTCCGGAGCTTTAGCAATAGATACTGGTGAGTTTACTGGTCGTTCGCCAAAAGATAAATTTACTGTTGTTGATGCTGAAACTGAAAATACCGTTTGGTGGGGCGATGTCAATATTAAATTTGATTCCACAAAGTTTGAAAATTTATACAAACGGATGGCGGCTTATTTAATTGGACGTGAAGTTTATGTTCGAGATAGTTATGCGTGTGCAGATCCTCGTTTCCGATTAAACGTTCGTTTAGTATCTGAATTTCCTTGGCAGAATCTTTTCGTAAACAATTTATTCCTTCGTCCAACTAGAGAAGAAATAGAAAATATGGACCCTGATTGGGTGATTGTAAATGCACCTGGGTTTTTTGCAGATCCAGCAATTGATGGAACTCGCCAACATAATTTCGCCGCAATAGATTTCACTAGGAAAATGATTCTTATTGGAGGAACTGGATATACAGGCGAAATCAAAAAAGGAATATTTACTGTTCTTAATTATGTCCTTCCTCAGCACAAAGGAGTTTTAAGTATGCATTGCTCTGCTAATATTGGCAAAGATGGTGATACAGCATTGTTTTTTGGATTATCTGGCACTGGAAAAACTACTTTAAGTGCTGATCCTAATAGAGGTTTAATTGGTGACGATGAACATGGATGGAGTGATGATTCAGTTTTTAATTTCGAAGGTGGATGTTATGCGAAATGTGTGAATCTAAGCAAAGAAAAAGAACCACAAATTTTTAATGCGATTCGTTTCGGAGCTTTATTAGAGAACACAGAATTTTATCCTGGTACTACAATTACTGATTATGATAATATCAGCAAAACCGAGAATACTCGTGTAGCTTATCCAATCAATTATATTGATAATGCTGTTGAACCTTCTGTTGCATCAATTCCGAAAAACATTTTCTTCCTTACCTGTGATGCATTTGGTGTCTTACCTCCAATCAGTAGATTGGATAATGCACAGGCGATGTATCATTTCATCTCTGGTTATACTGCGAAAGTTGCAGGAACTGAAATGGGGGTTACGGAGCCAATAACTACCTTTTCAGCTTGCTTCGGAAAAGTTTTTCTTCCTCTACACCCCGCAAAATACGCTGAGTTGCTAGGAAAGAAATTAAAGGAAAATCCAGAAATTAAAGTTTGGTTAATAAATACGGGTTGGTCTGGAGGATCTTATGGCGTTGGAGCTAGAATGAAATTAAGTTTTACACGTTCAATGATAACGGCAGCCTTAAACGGTGATTTAAATAAAGTTGAATTTGAAGAGTTACCAATCTTTAAATTGCGTGTTCCTAAATCTTGCCCTGCTGTTCCTTCTGAAATATTAAATCCTCGATTAACATGGTCTGATAAGGCAGATTATGATACAAAAGCGTTAGATCTTGCTGTGAAGTTTGTGAAAAATTTCGCTCAATATGCGGATGTTGCCTCTGAAGAAATTTTATCAGCTGCACCTTCAATTCCTGAGATAGCTTAATTCTATTATTCATAAAATAATGGTGTAAGAACGTATTTCGTTTTTACACCATTATCATTTTATATCCATCTATGCAATTATTCTATTGTCCCGAAATTATAGACGATATTGTCGTTCTTCCTATCGACGAAGCACATCATATATTTCATGTGTTACGATCTAAATCTGGCGAGAATATTCAATTAACCAATGGAAAGGGTAGTTTATATATTGCAAAACTTCTGGAGATTTCAAAGAAAACTGTTACAGCAGAAATTATTAATGAAATAAAAACTCAACCACGGAAAAATACTTTGCACATCGCTATCGCACCAACAAAAAATATTGATCGCTTAGAATGGTTTCTTGAAAAAGCAACTGAAATTGGTATTGAACAAATTACTCCGATACTTTGTCAACGTTCGGAAAGAAAAGAAGTTAAACTAGAAAGATTAGAAAAAGTGATTATTTCCGCAGCAAAGCAATCTCGCAAAGCATACTTTCCACATTTGAATCCTATCATCAGTTTAGAAAAATTTATCATTTTAAACTTCAACGAAACAAAACTAATAGCCCATTGCGATGAGGGTGAAAAGAAGACATTAATAGAAACTTTTACTAATGCCACGGATACATTAATATTAATCGGGCCAGAAGGTGATTTCGTTCCAAAGGAGATTGAATTGGCAATGGCTAATGGATTTTCTTCGCTTTCATTAGGCTTAAGTCGATTACGCACTGAAACAGCAGCACTGCACGCATGTTCATCTTTTGCAATATTCAATGGTGAATAAAGTATGATTAGTTATTTTAGATAGAAGTATCACCTCACATATTTGTTACATTTGTAAAATGAAGCGAGTTAATAGTAAAAAGATATTTATTGCATTACCAATAATTTTCTTATTTCTAAGTTTCCAATCTCCTGAACCATCTGTTAAGATTGCTTTATTGAAGTACAACGGCGGTGGCGATTGGTACGCAAATCTAGAAACTTCTTTAAGAAACCTAATTAGCTTTTGTAATCAAAATCTCAATACTACAATAGCTCCCCAACAAGCAATCGTTGAAGTTGGAAGTGCAGAATTGTTTAATTTTCCATTTGTTCACATGACAGGACATGGCAATGTTGTTTTTAATGTTCAAGAAACACAAAACCTTCGTAATTATCTTATCGGTGGTGGATTTTTGCATATTTCCGATAATTATGGAATCGATAAGTTCATTCGTCCTCAAATGAAAAAAGTATTTCCAGAACTTGAATTTGTTGAATTGCCTTTTAGCCATCCCATTTATCATCAGAAATTTGATTTTCCTAATGGACTTCCCAAAGTGCATGAACATGATGGAACTCCAGCACAAGGGTTCGGTTTAATTTACAATGGTAGGTTAGTATGTTTTTATGATTACGAATGCGACTTAGGTGATGGATGGGAAGATTACGAAGTACATAAAGATTCTCCAGAGATTCATCAAAAGGCTTTAAAGATGGGAGCAAATATTATTGACTATGCCTTTAAAAATTAAAGTAAATTTTTGAAATGATATGTTAAAACTCCGGAAATTAATTTCACTTTTCTTGTTGGCTTTAAGCCTTCAGTGGATTATTCCGCATGAATTCATACATTCATTTTGTGATCATACCGATACCGTTGATCAGATAAATAATTCAAGAAATCTTGCTGTAGGTCAACATCACGAACATTGCTTAATACTAGAGTTGTCGGTTCCTCCAATGTTGCAAGAGGTAACTTTCATTGAGTTTTTAATAGTGAAAAATAATTACTACTTTAAAAAGTATTTAGCGCTTCCTATAACTTTTGCATTTCATGAAATTTTTGAATGTAGAGGTCCACCCATATTATTAAGTTGATATTTTATTTTTTTTAGTCATGCATCATATCATTTTCATATTTGATGGTGAACTAATTATTTTAATAACTTAATATTTAAACATGAAAAAATATATTTATTCATCAGTAATGATGTTGCTATTATGTTTCGAAGTAAATGCACAAGGTTCACTTACAGGAAAGGTAACAGATAAAAAAGATGGTCAGCCATTAATTGGTGCTGTTGTTTATATTGCTGACTTACGTTCTGGTGCAGCTACAGATGTAAATGGAAAATATGAATTAAATGGATTGCCATCACTCAAATTTTTAGTACAAGTAAAATATGTGGGTTATTCCACCATAAGTGAGCAGGTTGATTTATCTACAACAAAAAACAAAGATTTTATACTTAATACTTCTGTTATCGAAACCAATGAAGTTGTTGTTACGGGAAGTGCATTTACAAGTAATAATACACGATCAAGTCTCTCGGTGATACCATTAGATCGTAAAGAATTACAATCTGTCGGCGCCAATAATATTACAGATGCAATTGCTCAAGTTCCAGGAGTTTCGGGTATTAGTACTGGAAGTGCTATAAGCAAACCTGTGATTCGCGGCTTGGGTTATAATCGAATTGTAACAATCAACGAAGGTATTCGACAAGAAGGACAACAATGGGGAGATGAACATGGACTAGAGATAGACCAATTTTCTGCAGATCGAATTGAAGTATTAAAGGGGCCTTCTAGTTTGATGTATGGTTCGGACGCATTAGGAGGAGTAATAAATATTCTTGAACCAATACCTGCACCGTTAGGCGTGATTAGAGGTGAAGTAAATACACAATACGCCTCCAATAATGGATTAACAGCAAATTCAATAATGGCAGAAGGAAATTCAGAAGGATTTATTTGGAGAGCACGTAGCACGTATAAAAATGCCGCATCTTACAAATCACCTTTTGAAAGGATATACAATTCTGGCTTTAATGAAAAGGATGGTAATTTATTATTAGGTCTTAATCGAACTTGGGGATTCAGTCATTTACATGCAAGTTGGTACGATGCAAATATTGGTTTGGTGGAAGGCAAACGTGATTCATCAACAAATAATTTTTTAAATAGTGGCGGAGAACCAGTAAGTGATGCCGATGTTTTTACTAGAAAGCTCGACTTGCCCAATCAAAATATTCAACATGTTAAAATCTCCTCTGTAAATAGCTTTTTTATTGGTAAAAGTAATTTGAGAATAACTACTGGGTGGCAACAGAACGATCGTAAAGAATTTGCTGTTTCCCGTACTGAACCAGGACTCTATTTTAGATTACATACATTTACTTTAGATGCTAAATATTATTTACCTGAAGTTAACGGAATTGAGACAGTAATTGGTGCAAGTACATTGCAACAGAAAAACATGAATAAAGGTACTGAGTTTTTAGTTCCTAATTATTCAATGTCAGATTTAGGTGGATTTATTTCGTTTAAGAAAAATTTCGAGAAAGTTACTTTAAATGGAGGCATAAGATATGATCAACGTGAAGTTAAAGGTGATGAGTTAAGTGATGCTGGAAATATATTGTTTGATAAATTCACATCACATTTCTCGGCAGTCTCCGGCTCTATAGGTAGTACACTTAAATTAAATAAATTTTTTAATTTGAAAGGAAATATTGGAAGAGGATTTCGTTCCCCAAATATTTCAGAATTATCCGCAAATGGGGTGCATGAAGGAACATTTAGATATGAAATTGGTAATTCTAATTTGCATCCAGAAACATCATTGCAATTTGATGCTGGAATAGGTTTTGAATCCGCTAGAGTTACTCTGGATTTTTCTGGATATTATAATTTCATTGATAATTTTATCTATTATCGAAACACCACGAATGAACAAATTACGAAAGATGCTATAACATACCCCGTTTATCGATATACGCAAGGAAATTCGTCATTAAAAGGATTCGAAGTATCTGCTGATATTCATTTGATTGATCAATTGCATTTCGAAAATTCAATAGCATATGTTTATGCAACTAATATTGAAACAAATAAGCCTTTGCCATTCATACCTCCAATTCATTATAGAAGCAATTTGAATTATTCATTTAAGATTATTCATGGTAAGAAATTTCGTGAGTCTCATGTTAAATTAATGCTTGATGTTTATTCAAAGCAAGATCGCATTGATGAATTCGAATCAGAAACGAAAGGCGCTACGGTTTTAAGTGCCTCAGCGGGTACTGATTTTTTAATTGGTAAGCAATGGGCAAATTTATTTTTATTATGTACAAATATTACCAATGAAAATTATTATGATCATCTAAGTCGATTAAAAGATGCAGGAATTCATGCAATGGGAAGGAATATTACCATTGGATTTACTGTGCCTTTTGGACTGAAATAAATATTTCTTAAAGTATTAAAAGCTGCTTTTGTTTTATTTTCAAGAGCAGCTTTTTAATTTGATTTAATGGAGTGATTTTTCTTATAACTATCTTCGTAAATATTCAAAAACATGTTTGACACTGAAACTAGATTTGTTATTCCAACTTATAGTGGATTAGAAGAATTGTTGGCTAAAGAAATTAGTCAACTAGGAGGGAGAGATGTTGAAATCAAATGGAAAGCTGTATCCTGCACTGGTGATAAAGGTTTCATGTACAAAGCAAATTTCTGCTTGCGTACTGGTTTAATGGTGTTGCCTCTCATTAAAACTTTTCCAGTTTATGATGAGAAAGATTTGTTCTTAAATTTGGATTCAATTCAATGGGACAATTATTTAACATCTGATCAGTCATTCAATGTTAAGTGCACAATTTCTTCTGAATTTTTTGAAGATAAATTATTGTTGGTTACGAAAGCCAGTCAATCCGTTGTTGATTTTTTTCAAAGTAAAGTCAATAAATTTCCCAAAATTGAGCTTATAAATCCTGATGTAGAAATTCTAATTTATATTGGAATCAATGGATCTATACTTTTAAATAGTTCTGGAGAATCATTAAGTAAAAGAGGATATTTACTTGAAGAAAACAATGAAATATTAGATCCCATTATCGCATCTGGAATCATTGTGCTTTCAAGTTGGGAGACACATCAACCATTGATTGATTTAATGTGTGGTGCTGGGGTTATTCCAATTGAGGCTGCATTATGGGCTGCAAAAATCCCTCCTGGGGCATTTCGAAAGCATTTTGCCTTCGAGAATTGGATCGACTTTGATTTAAATCTTTTCAATCTTATTCGTGATAAACAAATCGCAAGAATTGTAAATAATCCAATTCGTATTTATGCAAATGAAGTCAATAAGGAGGTCTTTGAAAAAGCAAATTTAAACATCGCTTCAGCAGGAGTTGATGATATGATTATAACCAGTAATGTTGATTTTAATTTATTCAAAAGACCAGATGGAGTAGGAACAATTTTAATAAATCCACCATTTGGAAATAAAGAAGATATTATTGAAGATAAAAATTTCTTCTCAAATATTGGAAATTGTTTTAAACAGAAATTTACTAATTATAAAGCATTTATTTTTACAGGTAATCCTGAAATTGGTAAATTAATAGGACTGAAAGCAAAAAAGCGATTTAAGTTATTTTATGGTGATCAGGAAAGCCGCTTGCTTGGATATGATTTATTTGATAGGCTGTAAAGAACAAATAAACTTATTTTCTTTTATTTAATTTAACATATATTATATTTCAGAAAAGCGCTATTCTAAAAATTTTCTAAAGTAGAAGTAGAGTCATATTATATTTCTATCTGTTATTTTTTTGAATTCATTTTTTTCATCGCTTCTTTTTTGTTTATTTTTTTAATGCTTTCTGAAACGGGTAAATTTTCTGGCAACATTCCACCCAATTCTATTATCGTTTTTCTTACTTTTTTACCAACATCAAAATGTGTTTGATTAGCTTTCTGTTTCCCTTTTATATTCTCACGTCTTAATTTATCTTCGGTTTGCGTTGAACGAAATAGATTAGCTGCTAATTCAGTACTTCCCATGTGGTCTAAAATATTTTCACTTTTCTTCAATTTTTTCTGTTGATGAATTCCTTTAGCATCTAGTCCTCCATACAATCCCAAGTAACCGTGATTCTGAAATATCGCATAATCAATTGGGTTAATTACACCTGCATTTTTTGCTGCATCAGCTAATTGCTTATTGTGTGCAGCTAATTCCTGACGAAGAAATATCCTTTTAGCATCTTCCGTTTTTAATTGCTGATACGCTTGCATTTGTTGAATCTCTTGCAATCGTGTTTGTACAGCGAAATATGTCTGTCCTATCGCAACTATTTCTTTACTAGGATCCGCATTCTGCACTATCAAATAACAAGCATACCTTGATAGCTTCACATTATCAATTTGGCGCAGTGCACCTTTCCCTAATTCGATCATATCGAGGATATCCTCGATATGATCAGACACTTTAAATCCGCTGTTCTTGCAAGCTTCTTTTGCACGATCAATTACGGGTTTAAAGTGTCTGAATTCTGAATACTCAAGTACCTTACTTAAATCACGTGCAGTCCAATATTCATTATTGTTTAGATCAAGTAATTTAATGTTTTCAAAAATAGTTTTGTTCAAATTTTCCATTTGCTTTTTCATTTAAAATCAGTTTTAGTGAATATGAATTTATAAAGTATAAATATAGTATTTATTTTTCTTAATACACATTTTCAAAAAAAGGCAAAAAAAAGCCCCAAATTTCTTTGAGGTTTTTTATAAATTAATTTCTATTACTTATTTATCAAGGATATTTGGATCCACGAGTATTCGACCGCAATGTTCACAAACAATAACTTTTTTTCGTTGTCGAATATCTAACTGACGTTGAGGTGGAATCTTATTAAAACAACCACCACATGCATCGCGAGCAATACTAACCACTGCAAGGCCATTACGTGCGTTACCACGAATTCTATAATATGCAGTGAGTAATCTTTCCTCAATAACAGTTGACGCTTTGTTTGATTCGGTAGATAGTTCTAGTTCTTCCTTTTCAGTTTCTGCAATGATAGAATCTAATTCTGCCTTTTTATTTTGAAGATCGATTTGACGATCTTCAAATGTTTTTCCAGAGGCATCTATGATTTGCTTTTTTGCTGCTAGTTCAGCAGAAAATTCTTTAATGCGTTTTTCGCTTAATTGAATCTCTAATTGCTGATATTCCATCTCCTTGTTAAGCGAATCGAATTCACGATTATTCTTAACACTTCCTTGTTGCGTTTGGTATTTCTTTATCAAAGCTAAAGCATCCTTAATAGTCTGCTTTTTCGATTTAACCTGATCGTCAAGATTTTTGGCTTCTTCAGTATAATTCGTAATTCGAGTTTGTAAACCAGCAATTTCATCTTCAAGATCGATTACCTCCATTGGTAATTCTCCTCTAGTAATGCGGATTTTATCGATCTGACTGTCGATAAGTTGAAGTTGGAATAGTGCACGAAGCTTGTCTTCAATAGTATTTTCACCTTTTTCAATAGTGCGAACTATTGGCAAAGGCTTCTTTGGAGCTTCGGCTACTGCAATGTCTTCTTTTTTGGAGGTCTTTTTGGTAGCCATGATCAAATATAGTTGATAGGATTGGTGTTTAGTTCCGTCAAATGGACGGCAAATTTAGGGAATTTTTCCCTTAAATAAGCACCTAATAGCTCAATTGTAAACTGCTCAGTTTCAAAGTGTCCGATATCTACGATCATGATTTTGCTATCAGCATCAAAAAACTGGTGGTATTTAAAGTCTGCACTAATGAAAACTTGTGCACGCGATTTGATGGCATTTCCTAATAAAAAACTCCCTGACCCTCCGCAAACTGCAACTTTCTTTATGGGTTCTGATAAAGGCTTAGTAAAACGAACACTCGATGCTTTCATTGCGGATTTAACAAACAAAAGAAATTCACTTGAATTCATCGCCGATTCTAATTCACCAACCATTCCAGCTCCTAAAAATTGGTTGACATTATTAATTTCACAAATCTCATAAGCAACCTCTTCATAGGTATTCCTTGATTTTATAGCTGGAATTATTAGGCTTTCTAAATGTTGAGGAAATATAATTTCTATGCGCTCTTCGGTTTCATAAGATCTAACATTCTTTTCACCAACTGTAGGATTTGACCCAGTACTTCCTTTATACGTTCCAGTTCCTGTAGAGGTAAAACTGCACTCGCTGTAATTACCAATATCTCCCGCTCCGGCAATAAAAAGTGCATTTCTAATTCCTTCAATATCTTTCTTTTGAGCATACGTCACCAGCTTTCTTAATTGATTACTCATTGGGGAAAGTATCTTGCAATTAATTAAGTTTAATTTTTCACAGATTTTAGAATTTACTCCTCTGTAAACATTATCTAAATTGGTATGCACTGAATAAATGGCAATATCATTTTTGATTGCTTTAATAATAACTCGTTCAATATAATTATTGCCATTTAATCGTTTTAACCCTGAAAAAACAATTGGATGATGCGCAATTACGAGATTGCATTTTTTTTGGATTGCTTCATCTAAAATGACTTCCAAGCTATCTAAACATATTAATGCACCAGTAATTTCCATTTCAGTACTTCCGGTAATAAGACCCGAATTGTCGTAGGACTCCTGATAGGAAGGAGGCGCTAATTGTTCAATTACAGAGATGATTTCACTTAAACGCATGATAATAAATTTGAGCGCAAATGTAATTAAGCTAGGGCTAAATCAATACAATGAAAAAATGGTGCAATGAATTATTCTATTTTCGCAGCATGCAAATACTACTTTGGCCCTTTGCGAAATTGTATGGAGTTATAATTCTCCTTAGGAACTTTTTGTTCGATATAGGGATTTTGAAACAAAAGTCCTTTAATTTTCCTATAATTTGCATAGGGAATTTAAAAACTGGGGGTACGGGTAAATCGCCTCAAGTATTTTACCTCGCCATGCTTCTACGTACTTCTCATAGAATAACAATACTCTCTAGAGGTTATGGAAGATCAACAAAAGGGTTTCGTTTTGTTAATCCTAATGATACTGCAATTGAAGTTGGCGATGAACCTCTCCAATACGCAAAGTATTTAAAAGATGTAACTGTTGCAGTATCTGAAAAGAGAAAAGAAGGTATTGAATCAATTATTCAAAAGAATGGAACTCCAGATTTAATAATTTTGGATGATGCGTTCCAACATCGCTATATTAAAGCAGGGTTGAATATTTTACTTACCGAATTTAACGACCTTTATATTGATGATGAGTTGTTGCCATTAGGAAGATTACGTGAGCCAATAAGTTCATCAAAAAGAGCACAATGTATTGTTGTTACAAAATGCCCTGCTTCCATTAGTGAAACGGAAATGGCATCTGTAAAATCTCGATTAAATTTAAATAGTTTCCAAAAATTATTTTTCACTTACATCAAATACAATGAGCTTTTAACTATTGATAATTCAAGTAATATTATTCTCGAAGAGTTGAGAGATAAAAATATTTTACTTCTCACTGGCATTGCTAATCCCGCACCCTTAAAATCATTCCTAATCGATTATTGCCTTGCTATAGATGAATTAATATTTCCCGATCACCATTCATATTCAGTTGCTGATATAGTTCATCTAAGAAAGAAATTTGATATGTTTGCGATGGCATTTGTAAATACACCAACATATATTGTCACTACTCGTAAAGATGCTATGCGTTTGCAAAGACCAGAATTAAAAATGTTAATTAAAGATTTACCAATTGCAATAATCGATATTGAAATTGCATTTGTTGGAAATCAATCAAAAGAATTTAACCAATTAATACAACATTATGTTGAATCGAATTAAAGCTACTGTTGATTATATACAGTCAAAAACTGGATTTACCCCAGAAGTCGGAATTGTTTTAGGATCTGGTTTGGGTGGATTAGTGAAAGAAGTTGAAGTTGAACATACATTGTCTTACAGCGATATTCCTAATTTTCCAGTTTCTACAGTGCATGGGCATGGTAGCAAATTACTGCTTGGAAAATTAAATGGAGTAAAAGTTGCAGTTATGCAAGGACGATTTCATTTTTATGAAGGATATTCAATGCAAGATGTTGCATTTCCTATTCGCGTATTAAAATATTTAGGCATCAATCGTTTGTTTTTATCTAATGCAAGTGGAGGCATGAATCCGAATTATCAAGTTGGTGATTTAATGATTATCGATGATCATATTAACTTAATGGGTACTAATCCACTGATTGGACCTAATAATGATGAGTTAGGACCACGATTTCCAGATATGAGTGCTCCTTATGATCCAACCTTGGTTAAGGCCGCTATAGAGATTGCAATAGCAAAAAATTATCGTTGTCATATAGGTGTTTATGCAGCCGTAACAGGACCAACTTATGAAACGCGAGCAGAATATAAATACATTCGTACTATTGGTGCTGATTGTGTAGGAATGTCTACAATTCCTGAGGTAATAGTTGCGCGTCACATGGGTTTGCCAGTGTTTGCAATTTCTATCATTACAGATATGGGAGGATTAGAAGATGTTCAGATAATTACACATGAAGAAGTTTTAAAGGTGGCTCAGGCTGCAGAAATTAAAATGACTGCACTTATTAGAGAATTAATTGCAAAATAATTTTGTGATTACTTAAATTCTTGTGAATAGTTTTTCGACAATACCGAAATCCGTTAGCAAAAAATTATGCGATGACAATTCCGACTTTTCTACCCATTTTACTTCATCATGATCTTTTAAAATTATTTCGCCAGAATGATAATTGCACCGAAATGAATGTAATTGAATGAGTATTCCATTTGAAATGTGATGTGTAATTAAATAGGAGCGAATAGAATTAATTTCAATATTTAATTCTTCTCTCAACTCTCTTTTTAAAGCCATTTCATAGCTTTCATTTTCTTCAACTTTACCTCCTGGAAATTCCCATAATCCACCACGTGGGAGACCTAATTTTTTTCTTGCTATCAGTATTTTTTTATTATCTGTATCATAAATAATTCCTGCCACAACTTGAATTGAGTGCTCCATGATATGTAGTTTTTGTTCGTAGAGAAAATACGATTGCGAATAGCTGTAAAACAAAAAGAGCCCCGATTTACGGAGCTCTTTTTGTGCAAGCAGTGGTTTATAACCTTTAAGTTAAATTAATTTGTTTTAACAACACGTGTTACTGATTTAGCATCACCTTGTTCAACAGTAACGAAATAAATTCCATTACTTAATTCTTGACCAAATTGTAGTGATTCAGATGTGGTATCATATTGATATTCGTGAACTAAACGTCCAGATACATCAGATACACGAACTGAAGTAGCTTGATCAGCATTTAAGTTGTGAATTACCAATTTAAATGATTCAGAAGATGGATTTGGGAATACCGTTGCATCTAAAGAAGTTCCATCAGTACGAATAGCTTGAGTAGCATTTACATTTGATAATCTGAGTGGAGTTAAACCAATCTGACATACATTACCATAGCAATATGGTGTTCCGCCAATTACAGCACGAACACGAACATTGTAGAATGATCCTGGTTGTAATGCTGGAGTTACGTTTGCAAAATTTGCCCAACGTGTATTTGACAGATACGTCCAAGTAATTCCAGGTTGAGTAGTTTCTTCAAATTCAAATTCGTATTGAGGCACGAAATTCAAATAAGTTAAAACTACTTCACTGTGTATACTATCCGTTGAAGTATAATTTAATTTACCACAAGAAGCAGTAGTTAATTTAGGCTCACGAATTGAGCGAACAACAATTCCATTTGGATTTGTAAACTCACAAGAATTATTTAATTGAACTGTTAAATAAACAGTTAATGTATCTAGAACTGGACCTTGTTGTAGGCCATCCATTAAAATGTTAACATTTTGTGTAGTAGCACCTGTAGACCATGAGTAACCTGTGAAACCAGAATCAGCAGTTAAATGTACGTAACCTGGTTTACAAACTGTAATTGGACCCACTGCATTAATGTTCGGGATGTAGCTTGAATCAAATGATTGAACGTGGATTGTTGCAGTTGTACTAGTGTTACAACTACCAAAATTATTTGATATAGTTACAGAATAATCCCCTGTAGAATTTACAGTAATATTATGGTTAGAAGAACCATTGCTCCATGAATAGTTGCTAAAGAATTGTCCTCCATTAGCAGTCAATATTACATTTTCGCCAGGGCAAAGATTTGTAGATCCATTAGCTGCTATTGAAGCATTTGTTAATGGAATAACGAATAATGGAACCCAGTTACTTCGCACTTTTCTGATACTGCCATTGAAAGTTCCCAAAACTGAAACACGATAAAATCCAGTTTGAGTTACAACAATTGACGAAGTAGTTGCACCAGTATTCCACAAATAAGAATAAGGTCCAACCAAGTTAGTTGTTATTGCATCTAATTTTGTTCCAGCACATACTATCGGTCCCGAAGGGACAATTGCAACACTTGGAGTTTGAGCTTGTGCCGAAACACCTGAGCTAATGAAAAGCACTACCAATAAGTACTTCCATACTGTGTTTGTAAAGGTTTGTTTCATATTTAGATTATTTATGGTTTTACTTTTATGGATATTTAAACAAAGATAATGCTTTGAAACCATTGCAGCACTAAGAAATGATAGATTATTTTATTTTTTTTAACCTTATTTATTAATGAATTTAAATGCGAAAAATAATGTAAAATTGCGTGCCAACATTACCGATATTTGGCAAATCCAATTTAGAAGATTCTATCATTCTGTGAAAAACCGATTATTATTACTTTTTATTATTCTTGTTCTGTCGTGGCAGGCAGGCGCTCAACGGTTTAATTTTTCCAATTATACAACAACTCAAGGATTACCTGGAAATCAAGTAAACAAAATTATTCAAGATCGTTACGGTAAACTTTGGATTTGCACAATGAATGGCGTTGTACGATTTGATGGCAAGGTTTTTACGCCTTTTTCGGAAGATAATATATTGACAACCAATCCAGTGAAAACAGTTTTTGAAGATAAATCGGGAAATCTTTGGTTTGGTACTATTCGAAAAGGATTAGTAAAATACACAGGGACTAGTTTCTTCAACTATACAGCAAATGATGGTCTTTTAAGTGATATCGTAAATGCTGTTTGCGAAGATAATAATGGAGTCATTTGGGTTGGCACCTCCGAAGGCCTTAGCCGTTATGATGGGAAGAGTTTTGTAAATTATACAACAACAAATGGGTTAATCAATAACAATATTTTTGATCTTCATTTTGATAAAAATGGTAATTTATGGATTGCAACAATTGGAGGCGTGAGCAAATTTGATGGAAAGAAATTCCAAAACTATACAATTGATCAAGGACTTGTAAGCAATATTGTATATCGAATTCAAGAATCGAAAGATGGTAAAATTTGGTTTGGCACTTACGAAGGAATAAGTTGCTTTGATGGAAAATTTTTTAAAAATTTCACTTTAGCAAATGGTATTCCTAATGAAAGAGTTGAAGATTTAGAAATAGATAGGAATAATAATGTATGGCTAGGAACTTATGGTGGAGGAATTGGCAAATTATTTAAGGATACTATTGTTGGAATTCAATTACAAGGTGGCGTAAATAGTAATATTATAAAAACAGTTACTGAAGATAGGGAAGGTAATTTTTGGATCGGCACATTGAATGGGGTTTATAAGTACAATGGAGACCGATTTACAACTTATACTGTAGAAGATGGTTTATCAAATAACAACATTTTAAGTATCTATACTGACCAGCATAATAATACTTGGTTTGGTACTTTAGCTGGTGGAGTAAATATCTTTAATGGAAAAAGTTATAGCAAGTTAAGTACTGAAAACGGACTTAAAAGCAATACAATTTGGTGTATCTACCAGGACAAAGATTCGAATTATTGGTTTGGGACAACTAATGGTCCAGCAAGATACAACTTTGCTCGTGAAAATGTAGAGCACCCTTTTCCTAATATGCAAAACCAAATAATCTATGCAATCCTTCAAGATAAAAACAGAAAATTGTATTTTGGTACTGATAAAGGAATTTATTGTTTTGACAAGGGCATTTTTTCGCAAATTGGTATTAATCAAGGTTTATCTAATGATAAAGTTCGTGTATTAATTGAAGATCCTCAAGGGAAAATATGGATCGGAACTTTAAAGGGAGTTTATTACCTTGATGAGAATAAAGCTATTAGTTTAAACGAAGAATTCAAATTACCAAAAGCCCCTATAACTTCTATTATCAATGATCATTATGGCAATATTTTAATTAGCACGTATGATTTTGGCATTATTAGATATAATCCCACTTTAAAAGCAAATCCAGTAACTATCATTAACAAAAAAAATGGGCTTTTTAATGAACGGCTATTATTTAATTATGTCGATAGTAGAAACATGTTATGGCTTGGCACTCCAGATGGATTAGATTGTATTAATTGGGATGAATACATTCAAACGGGCATCCTTAAAAATGTTCATTATGATAAAAGTAATGGATTTTTAGGTGTAGAAAGTAATGCTGCAAGTGAAGATTCATTAGGCAATATTTGGTTTGCTACAGTAAATGGCGCAATTCGTTATAATCCTACCTCTGAGGCAACAAAGCAAACTTTACCTCTAGTTTCAATTAATAATATTCAATTGTTTCTAGAAAATGTTAATTGGTCGAAAAGCAGAATAAATATTGATATTCATACTGGATTACCAATAAAATTAGTTCTCCCGTATAATAATAACCATCTTAGTTTTATTTGTAGTGGAATTTATTTAACTACACCAGAAGATGTACAATTCCGCTTTATGCTCGAAGGATTTGATGACTCGTGGTCTCCAGCATCTAAATTAAACATCTCTAGTTATTCTAATATTCCTCCTGGATCTTATGTTTTCAAAGTGCAAGCAACTGTTAATAGTCGCGATTGGAGTGTACCACTAACCTATAATTTCACGATCCGACCTCCTATATGGAAAACACCATTTTTTTATCTGATGTATATCGTAATTGGTGCGGGATCCATTTTGCTTTCGTACAGGATGCGTACTAGGAATTTAAGAAGAAGTTCGGAACTTTTGAGGCGAAAAGTGGAGGCACGTACAAAAGAGTTGAGCGAGAAAAATTTGGAACTAGCAAAGCTTTCATTAGTGGCATCCGAAACAGATAATGCTGTAATGATTTTCGATGAATTTCTTGAATTAGAATGGGTGAATACGGGGTATACAAAACTCACAGGTTATACCCTCGATGAGGTTCGGAAAAGAAAAGGAACACACTTAAGTGATTTAAGTACAAATCAGTTTGTTGTTGATCATATCGATGACTGTATTAAGGAAAAGCAATCATTTATTTATGAATCAGAAGTGGAAACTAAAGAAGGTGAAAAGCGATGGGCGTCCTCTACATTAACACCGATTCTCAATGAAAAAGGTTTGCTGAAAAATATAGTCGTGATAGATACCGATATCACTCTTCGAAAGAAAATGGAAGAACAGATCCGAACAGCTTTAGAAGAAAAGGGAGTATTACTTCGAGAAATTCATCATCGAGTAAAAAATAATTTGCAGATTATAATAAGTCTTTTTAATCTTCAAACAAGTTATGTACAAGATGAATCAGCATACAAGGCTTTAAAAGAAGGTCAAGATAGGATTAAAAGTATGGCACTAATTCATGAGCGTTTTTACCAAACAGATGGGTTGTCGCAAATCGATTTCGATGATTATATAAAACGATTAGCGGACAATCTTTTTCAGTCGTTTAAAGTTAATCGAGATGATGTAATTTTGAAAATCAATGCAGAGAGAATATCTTTGGATATTGATACAGCTGTCCCTTGTGGGCTAATTATTAACGAAATCGTATCTAATTCGCTGAAACATGCGTTTAAGGAGGGTCAGAAGGGAATCATTACTATCGACCTAATTCAAACTACAGAGAATAATTTCAGAATGTCAATTGATGATAATGGTGTTGGAATGCCTATAGGATTCAATGTTGAAAGTTCTGACTCGCTAGGAATACAATTGATTCAAGCACTAACGGATCAATTAGAAGGGACAATGAGAATGGAAGGGGCACTTAATGAAGGTGTGAAATACATAATAGATTTTAAACGTATTATCTAAGAAAAATTAACCATGAGTAAAACGCGAATATTAGTAGTTGAAGATGAAAGTATAGTAGCTAAAGATATTCAAAATACCTTAATTAAATTGGGTTATGATGTTCCTTCAACAGCTTCCTCTGCTGCTTCTGCGTATGAGAAATTGGAGCAGATTCAACCACAACTTGTTTTTCTTGATATAAAATTAAAAGGAGAAGAAGATGGAATTCATATTGCAGAACATATCAAAGAAAAATATAATATCCCTGTTATTTTCTTAACATCATACGTAGATCAAGAAACCTTGGATCGTGCAAAAGTTACCGAGCCTTACGGATATATAGTTAAGCCTTTTAATGAGTCTGATCTAAAGACTACTGTTGAAATGGCACTTTTTAAATTTAGTCGTGATCGTGAAGTTAGAGATAGCGAACAACGTTTAGCGAATGCGTTAGCAAAGGTTGAAGAATCAATTATTATTACTGATATTGAAGGAAGAATTTCCTATTTGAATGAAAGGGCTGAAACGTTATTAGGATATGGTAATAGTTCAGCAATTGGTTTAGATTTATTCCAGCTGTTTTCGATTGAACAGGAAGGAGGTGTGCAGATAAAAAAAGATGCATTACTTAATTCAATGCGTAAAGATGAACCGATTGTAATTGAAGATTGTCATTTAATATTAAAACGTGACAATACGAGCGTGGCGTTGTCATTAACCGCATCCCCAGTTCATGATGAAAAAAATCAATATTTAGGAGCTGCATTAGTGTTAGACGAAAAGCAATCGACCGGAGTAGAGCGAACAGAGGCGGTTTCACAAATGGCGTTTCTCGATAATCAAGTTATACAAAATTCCTTTTTCGTTAAGAAAGGATCTATGTTAGTGAAAGTATATTTAGATAATATCCAATGGATTCAAGCAATGGATAATTATGTGATTATTCAAACGAACGCAGATCAATTTGTAATTCATTCTACGATGAAAGATATAGAGAATAAATTACCAACACATCGTTTCCTTCGAGTTCATCGTTCGTATATTATTCCTATCGAAAAGATAAATGTATTAGATGAAAATACCGTTTTAATTGGTGATAAAACAATTCCTATTGGTAAATCATATAAGGAAGTATTTATGGCGAGATTGAATTTTTTATAGCATTCGTTTCATACCTCACTACATTTTATACTTTAATTTTTTTCTTAGCTAAGTTTGAGAAGTTACAATTTTTTTCGTGAGAATATTAAAACCAAGTGTACGCGTAACATTATTGCCATTTGTGCGAAAATTTTAAATTTAAAGAAAGCAAATTATTTTGAAGCTTCATAATACAAAAAAGAGGCTGCTATTTTGAAGCAACCTCTTTAATATTAGTGTGAATAATTACTTATTTCTTTTCGTCTTTTACTTCTTCGAATTCAACATCAGTAACTCCAGAACCTTCTGCATTAGCCTGTGGTTCCCCACCTTCTGAAGTTGGAGCGCCTTGCGGAGCACCTGCATCTTGACTTGCTTTGTACATGTCTTCGGAAGCTTCTTGCCAAGCTGCGTTAATTGACGTCATTGCAGTTTCAATTTCAGCTGCATCACGTTTGCCATGTGCATCTTTCAATTGAGTAAGTGCATTTTCGATAGCATTTTTTTTCTCTGCAGGAATTTTATCGCCGAATTCTTTTAATTGTTTTTCGGTATTGAAGATCATTGAATCAGCAGCATTAATTTTTTCTACTTCTTCTTTCGATTTTCGATCCGTTTCAGCATTTACTTCCGCTTCGTTTTTCATGCGTTTGATTTCCTCATCTGTTAAACCAGAAGATGCTTCAATACGAATATTTTGGCTCTTTCCAGTTGCTTTATCTTTTGCAGTAACATGTAGAATTCCATTTGCATCAATGTCGAATATAACTTCAACTTGTGGAACACCACGAGGTGCTGGTGGAATACTATCTAAATGGAAGCGACCAATTGTTCTGTTGTCTTTTGCCATCGGACGTTCACCTTGTAGAATATGGATTTCTACTGATGGTTGATTGTCGGAAGCTGTTGAGAATGTTTCTGATTTCTTAGAAGGAATTGTTGTGTTTGCTTCAATTAATTTTGTGAATACACCACCCATCGTTTCGATTCCTAGAGCAAGAGGAGTTACATCAAGTAACAATACATCTTTCACTTCTCCTGTTAAAACAGCTCCTTGAATTGCAGCACCTAACGCAACCACTTCATCAGGATTAACTCCTTTAGAAGGTTTTTTACCGAAGAATTTTTCAACTAATTCTTGAATAGCTGGGATTCGCGTAGAACCACCAACTAGAATTACTTCATCAATATCATTAGGCGAAAGTTTCGCATCAGCTAACGCTTTTTTACAAGGCTCCAGAGTGCGTTGAATTAATGTATTTGCTAATTGTTCAAACTTCGCACGTGTTAATGTTTTTACAAGATGTTTGGGAATTCCATCAACAGGCATAATGTATGGCAAATTGATTTCTGTTTGCGATGAACTTGATAATTCAACTTTTGCTTTCTCAGCACCTTCTTTCAAACGTTGCATAGCCATTGGATCTTTACGTAGATCTAAACCTTCATCGTTTTTGAATTCAGCTGCTAACCAATCAATGATTACCTGATCAAAATCATCACCACCTAAATGAGTATCACCATTCGTTGATTTCACTTCGAAAACTCCATCACCTAATTCAAGAACGGAGATATCGAAAGTACCACCACCTAAGTCGAATACTGCAACTTTAGTATCGGTATGTTTTTTATCCATACCATAAGCTAATGCAGCAGCAGTTGGTTCGTTGATGATACGTAATACTTTTAATCCTGCTATTTCGCCTGCTTCTTTCGTTGCCTGACGTTGTGCATCATTAAAATAAGCAGGAACTGTAACAACAGCTTCCGAAACTTCATAACCTAAATAATCTTCAGCAGTTTTTTTCATCTTTTGCAAGATGATTGCTGAAATCTCTTGAGGAGTGTACATCCTGTCGTTAATTTTTACGCGAGGAGTATTGTTATCGCCTTTAACTACTTCATAAGGCATACGTGAAATTTCAGTTGATACTTTATCAAATGACTCGCCCATAAAGCGTTTAATAGAAGCGATGGTATGTTTTGGATTTGTTATAGCTTGGCGTTTAGCTGGATCGCCAACTTTACGTTCTCCATCCTTTATAAAAGCTACCATTGATGGAGTTGTGCGACGACCTTCGCTATTGGGAATTACCACAGCTTCGCTTCCCTCCATAACTGCAACACAAGAGTTAGTTGTACCTAGGTCGATTCCGATTACTTTTCTCATGATTTTTATTTTTTACGTTTAATTAAAACGAGCTATTCAACATGTATGCCATGGGAATTAATAGGAATAGATTGACAGGAATAGAGCCTATTCTAACCAGTAAAAGGTGACATTCTGCCAAAAAGACAGAAACCTATTAAAATCAATTTTGGAAAATATGCTTCGTGTAGCTACCGTTATAAAGTGAGTCGAGGGTAAGATCATTAAAAATTACATCGCTAACCAAAGAAGTATTTCTACATGCAAAGACTCCTTTTCCGACGCTAAGATTTGAAAAAACCGGAATATAATTTACTGTATTAGAAGGTTTATTGATTTGGTAATAATCATAAAATTCTTGCGTGCCAGCAGTTAATACAAAGTCGCAACTTTTAACAGACCTTGAAACGGTAAGGTCGGTTTTGATATTTGCTCCTAAATATTGAAATATAGTTTGCCCATCGAGTGGAAATTCAATATCAGAGGTGGCGGTAATAGTTCGGCTAACAACATCTTTAACGTAATAATCGAGAGTTTTGACGGTAATTAGTTGAGTAGTATTATTTTTTTCATAATACTTAAAGCGAAAGATCATCCCATAAACTTTTGCATATTTACTAGCAAAAAGCCTAATTTTATAGGGGTCTTTTGCAGCTAAATTGATTTTAGGAAAAGTAGTGGAGGTTCCAAAATTTTGAACAGTTAAAGGTTCAATTATTTTAGTGATGGCTGTATCAATTAAGCCTGTAACTTTATTAGTAAATTTCAATTTATAATCAATACCTGATGTAAGTTTAATTGTATCGCCATTTTGATCTTTCATCACTAATTGGTAGAGAATATGGTCGGCATCTGTAAAGAGACCTTGATCTTTAAATATATTGAAGACGGGAGTTAATTTATAACTAGTAAAATCCACACCTGATTTCAAGGCAATGAGTTGGAGGTCAACTTGAGAAGTATCATAGTAAATACTATCGTGTTGCTGAGCCATCACCAATGCATTTCCAACACCTAAATACCCTTTTTCAAGCCTGACGTAATTAATATTTTGGTTTGGATTAACCAGGCCATAAACAATGGGAATTTCTTTATAATTATCTAATACATCTAAATCATTTGAACAGCTGCTGAAGAGGAGAGTTGGAAAAACTAAAACTAGCAGAATAAAATAAAATTGTTTCATAGAGTATGTCAAAAATACTATTAGTTTTTGGATTATCAACTATTATATTTGCATGGATCAACTTGCCTTCTTGTTTTAACCGTTAGCAGGATCTTTTCCTTATTTTAGTGCCATTCAATTAATTGTTTTCTATGTTTGAACCGATACTTGCAGGTGTAACGCTTGGTCTTGTGCTAGCAATGCTAGTAGGGCCAATATTTTTTATGTTACTTAACACTAGTTTGAAAAAGGGATTTAAACCTGCTGCTTACTTAGCTTTTGGGGTAATGTTAAGTGATGGGATCTACATAACTATAGCTTATTTCGGAAGTACTTATATTTCGTTAATACAAACACAAAAGATATGGATTGGTCTTGGGGGAGGATTATTGATGATAGGATTTGGTATTGCAAATTTGTTTAAAAAACCAACGATATCTGCCGATGCGTTAGAATTACCAGATGATTCGAAGACATTATGGATTGATACAGGGAAGGGATTTATGATGAATATGCTCAATCCATTTGTATTATTATTTTGGATGGGAGTAGCGGGAACTTTAGCTGCAAAGGAGCATTTTAGTAATACGAATACAATTTTATTTTTTATGGCCACGTTGGGCACTATTTTCTCTACTGATTTACTGAAAGCATGGCTCGCTACGCGTTTGAAGAAGATTATTCGTCCACAATTTTTATTGTGGCTTAATCGTTTATCGGGAATTGGAATTATACTTTTTGGATGTAAAATGCTTTTTAATATTTTTTCTTGAATAATATCATTGATTTAGCAATTTGTTAATTATTACTTTTTTTCTACAATAGGCTTCTAATTAACACCTTGTTATAGATATTTTAATTCACAATTGTGGCTGTAAATTACCTTTTATTTGAATTATAACAAAAATAATTTGGAATATTAATAAAAATTTCCTAAGTTTACGATAGAGAAAAAGACATAAGTAAGTTCGCACTTACCCTTTTTGGAACAAAGTTCACCCATGTCACGTATCCCTTTGCCGAATTAATAATTTAAATCGCACAATCATGTCATTAATTTGACATGATTAGTAAAAATTATGAAGAAAGCATTCATTAACGAAATTCATTCGGAAATAGAACAGTTACTACGTAAATACGTAGATCTATCACATTCGAATACAAAAGTGTTTAAGACTACCACTTCGTTTAATGTTCAAAACATTGAAGAGGGTGATTGCAATGCAATTATTAATCTTAAAAAGATTAATGATATACGATTCGTAAATAAATTTCAGGAAGCTGTTAATCAAAAACTTCCTACTGGCGGATATTATATTGGTTTAGTTGAAACACAAGAGCAGAGAAAGTCACGATTACTAAAAAAGTTTATTCCGGGTTTAGCACATATTTATTTTATTTTCGACTTCACTTTCAAGCGGTTTTTTCCAAAGATGCCCATTTTGAAAAAGTTTTACTTCTTTATCACGAATGGCAGAAATCGTGTTATGTCGAAGGCAGAAGCACTTGGAAGATTAGTTTCTTGTGGCTTTCGAATTGTTGAAGTTTATCAATTCGAAAACCTTACTTATTTTGTTGGTAAGAAAGAAAAAGTTCCGCATTATGATTTAAATCCATCTTACGGCCCTGTGTTTGCAATGACTCGCATTGGCAAGGATGGTAAAAATATAAAAGTTTTTAAGTTGCGTACGATGTATCCTTATGCTGAATATTTGCAAGAATATATTTATGAGCAAAATAGTTTAGCAGAGGGCGGGAAATTTGCTGATGATTTTCGAGTTACGTCATGGGGAAAGTTAATACGGAAAATTTGGGTGGATGAGCTTCCAATGATTTTTAATTTATTACGTGGCGATATTAAAATTGTTGGAGTGCGTCCGCTAAGCCGTCATTACCATAGTTTGTATAGTAAAGAATTGCAAGATAAACGTAAAGACGCTAAGCCAGGATTATTACCTCCATTTTATGTAGACATGCCTCGCACGTTAGAGGAAATAGTTGACTCTGAATTAAAATATCTTAAGTCGTATGCGAATAATCCATTTACTACTGACTTTAAATATTTCGTTGCAATTTGTAACAGTATTCTTTTTCGTAAAGCAAGAAGCAAGTAAAATTTAATTACTAATTTGTGATTCGTTGATAAATAGTATAATCGGCAATTACGGTATCCTTTTTATAATTAACAATTGGAGTATCTAAAATCTTTACAGGAAAATCATCAGCGTTAGCAATGATATATTGAACCTGATTATTTTTCATAAGCGTATCGAACTGACTGAATTTAAAAACACCTTGTGGATAAGTAAACCGGAATGCAACTTCACGGCAAGGAAATAATGCAGTTTCACTTTGCATTAGATTAAGCGTATTCTCCAAGTGGAAATTCGAATAGATATAATTTCCCTTTCTAATATTTTGGTTGATATAATTACTTACTTGTAGACAATCATTATAATCTTTTTTAGCTTTTTTCATTCGCCCTAATTCATGCCAACCTTTATCATTAATGGTCGACATTAAAAAGAAAGGAAGCAATAAAGTAATATAGGGCATATATTTTTTGTAGTTATCAGGTTGAGTGTTGATCAAAAAGCAAATACCGATAAATACCATGAAGGTAAATTCTAAAAAGTAATAGGGATTCCCTCCACCTTTCATACTCATTAAAAATGCTGTTGCGAATAAAAATAAAATAGATCCTGATATAAATAATTTTAACCCAGGTTTACGTTCGAACAATAACCATCCGGCGATATATAATCCGAAGGCGATCAAGAATCCAGATTCCGCAAAATAATATTTTACGGTTACTTGATAAAACCAATTTAAATCAATACCATTTTTTATTCCATTTATGGTATTGAGTTTAAAGTCAAGTGGGGTAGAAGGCAATGTTAGGTAAATACCTATTGCAGTTGGTAGGATAAATGCCAAAAGAAATTGCAGCAATCGAAGTGGAGATTTTTCGATTACTAAAAGCCATCCACAAAAAAATACAGTAATGATAATTCCGGTTTGTTTAGTAAGTACAGCTAAACTGCAAAACAATCCTGAAAGTAGTAATGCTTGCAAATTGATTTTTTCGTCTCGATACTTAATTTGTAAGTAATTTATGAATGTATATATCGCTGCCATACAAAATACCAAATATAGATTATCAAGTCGACCATAATTATGACTAGGGATTAGGATAAACATCAACAATCCAATTGCTGATGCGATTCGAAATCCAACTTTAGGGAAAAACTTTCTGATACAATAAAACAATAAAAAGCTATAGGCAACTCCACTTAAAAAGCATATCATTCTATTAACTACAAGCATCTGATGCACATCATTTGAGATATTAAATAATTTTCCAATACCGGAAATTAGATAATAATATAGTGGCATATATTGAATGATAGAAAAGGGCGCAAATTCCGGATTGCTATAGAGGATGCTTGTTTTACTAAGATGCATTATGCCATACATCATATTAATGGATACTCCTCCTGTTTCAGGTAAGAAAGAAAAGATGATAGCGACTCTAACAATAAGAATGGAAAGTGCATACAATGATAATACAGTTAAAATTATCTTTTCATACAATGCATTTTTCATAATTGGAATTTAGTATTAATGTAATCTATTTATTTTGTTGAAATCTATAAATAGTATAATCGCCAAATGATTTTTCGGCAGTATAATTTATAGGAGTTGCATATAAAATTTTATCTGGAAAGTGATTTGTTTTATCAATGATATATTGAATTTTTCCTTGTGCTAGTAATTCACCAAATTGTTTAAAGTTGAAAATGCCATGTGGATATGTTTGAATAAATGCAACTTCACGACAAGGGAATATTGCAATTTTTGACAGCATCAGATTTAGAGAATTTTCCGTATGGAAATTGGAGTAAATGTAATTCCCATTAAATGTGTTTTTAGATACGTAGGAAGCTACATCTTCGCAAACTTTAAAATCTTTTTCAGAGGATTTAAGTAAGGCAATATTTTGCCAGTATTTATCAGTAGCGCAAGTCATTAATAAAAATGGGATATAAAGAGCTGTAAAAGCTAAATATGAATTGTATTTGAGCGGTTCCTGATTGAGTAAATAGCAAATACCAATTACAACCACAATGGTAAATTCTATGAAATAATTTTGAGTTGCTCCATATTTTAAACTAAATACTAGAGCTGCGAAAAAGAAATATAAGATGCTAAATCCAAGAAATGATTTTAGCGAAGCCGACTTCTCAAATAATTTCCATCCACCAATGTATAGACCAAAAACGATTAGTAGCGAAAACCTGGTGAAATAGCCTTTTATAAATACCTGGATAAACCAATCGATACCAATTCCATTTTTAAGACCATCAATAATATTTAATTTTAGATCTAATAAATGCCCGTTACTAAAAACTAAAATTAATGGTAAGAATACCAATATGATCGATACAATGTATTTTAACCAAAGTTTAAAGTTGTATTCAAAAAACAACAACCAGATGCTAATTAAGCCTATGAGCCATACTGCAGTTTGTTTAGTTAATAAGGCTAACCCACAAGCTAAGCCTGCAAAAATAATTTGACCAGAATTTTTTAACGAAGTCGACTCCTTCTTTTTAAGATATCCCAAGAAAAAACGAATAGCTAATACTGAAAATAATAAGTAAAGATTATCGATTCGCTCAAAATTTAAATTTGGGGTGGTGATAAGAATGATAAGTGCAATAGAAATGATATTTAATTTCGTGACTTTTGGGAATAAATTTTTGCATGTTAAGGCCACTAGAATGCTATAAAAAATATTTGTTGAGAGGCAAATTATACGGTGTAATACAATAACTTGATGCAAATTTAATTCGAATGGAATAATTTTTATGAGGAAATTGATGAAATAATAATATAGAGGTGTATATTGAATAATTGAAAACGGTGCTTTTTCTGGATTTATGTATAGAAGGCCAGTTTGTCGTAAATGTTCAATTCCATAAAGCATGTTAATCGACATTCCTCCCCCCATTTCAGGAAGATTAGAAGTTGAAAATACAAAGCGAATAACAAGTGTTGCGAATGCATAGATGAAAAGCATAGTGCAAATTAGTCGTTCGTAAAAACTGTTTGTCATTTATTTGTTTTATAAATTGTATAATTGCCGATTGTTGTATCAACTACAAAATTCGAAATGTCCTCATGAAGAAATGTCGTGGGAAGATGACCTTTTTCATCAATATAATATTGAACTTGCTTCTTTAATAATTGAGTTTTGAATTTTTCAAATTTAAATACGCCCATCGGGTAAGTAAAATACAATGCAACCTCTCGGCAAGGAAAAAGTGCTTTAGGCGTTAAAAATAAATTCAAACTATTTTCTTTGTGAAACGCTGTTAAAACGTAATTATCTTTCTTAAGATTAGTTTTAACATAATGAGCAACTGATTGACACATCACATATTCGGAAATTGCTTTTTTGCGGCAAGAGAGAAATCCCCATCCCTTATCATTCATGCAGGCTAGTAAGAATACAGGTATTAAGATTGCAGCAAAACGAAAATAGTTAAATGAAATATCAGGTTGGTCGTCTATCAATAAACAAATTCCGAAGATGCTTAATATGTTGAATTCTAAGTAATAATTCGGTCCTGATCCGCCTTTTAAACTAAAGACAATAGCAATAAGAAAATAGTAGAGTATGCTTGACCCTAAAAACAAATGAAGCATTGATTTTTTTTGTAGTAGTAACATATAACCTGTAAAAATCCCACTACATATTAGTATTGTATATTTCATGAAGTAGTTTTTTAAAAACACTTCTAGAAACCAATTTAAATTAATGCCATTTTTTAATCCATCAATTACATTAAATTTAAAATCAATTGGATTTTCTTTAATAAGGAAAAGTGATAAAATTATAAGCGTGGTTCCAAAGCTTACTATGTAAAGAATAGTTGTTTTATATTCCTTATAAATTAGGATTAAGAACGCTATATTGAATACAATTAAGAATATTGCTGTTTGTTTTGTAAATAATGCCAGAGCGGAACAAATACCGGCAAATAAGATGGATTTTTTAATGGAAATTAAATTACTTTTTTCATGATGGAAAATTGAAGCGAAGAAACTTATTGAAAGTATCCAAAGTAATAGGTATAAATTGTCAACCCTTGCAAATACAATACTTGGTATTAATAAGAAATATAGCAATCCACAAGAGATTGCTAATCGCATTCCGATTTTGGGAAATGTTTTTCTTATAAAATTAATAATAAATACTACGGATAGAATATCATAAATGAAGCAGATTAGTCTATTCAGTACCATGACGGAATGTACATCTGATTGAATGTTTATTAAAGTGGCAATATATGCTACAATATGATAATGAAGGGGCATATATTGAATAATTGAAAAGGGCGCATCTTCAGGATTAATATAAAGTTTTCCAGTCGATAATAGTTGTTCTATTCCGTAAACAACATTTATTGATACTCCTCCAGTTTCTGGCAAATAGGATTTAATAAAAATGATCCTTAACAATAAAACAGCTATGGAAGCAATGCCTAGAATTGACAGTATTAATAGTTCATATTGCTTGCGGTTCATCGTGTTCTTTATGACTTTTTTTGCCAAATACCCAATACCGACTTGCCAAAGTTAAAGCCTAAAAATGGGTCTATTAATTTGGAGATAGGAACCATTCCCGAATCCCAAATACGAATTTGTTTTTCGTTTGGATAGGATTTTTTTAGTAGCATTTTATTTCCCAGGGAAGCTATTAATCCTACAGAGTCTAAATAAGATAATCTAATTTGTTTTAATGAAGATGGAACCACATTTTTTAGCATGCCCTTATTATACCTTCTGTAATGACCAATAGCATCATCTAATGGGCTTCTTAACCAGTTGTGTGCAGGCACAAGAATGATTAAATACCCTTCTGGTTTTAACAATTCTGCTGCTCTTTTTAATTCAGCAGCATCATCTTCTATATGTTCTATAACATCCATATAAATGATAGCATTATATTTTATTGATGTATCCAGATCGTCAGTTGTGCCGATAATAAGTTTGCATACATTAGGTAATTGTTTGTTATTTAATAATTGTTCTACAACTTTTGCAAGTTCTGGATCTGGTTCTAAACACGTCCATGTTTTAACATTGGTATTTACTAAGTGTTCAGTCGTTGCTCCGATGCCAGCACCTACTTCCAAAACATCATCTTTTAGAAATGGAAGAATTATGTTTCGATAGTATTGTTTCCAATTATAAGCTTTCTTGAAAAGTTCTAATTCTTGTCCAATGTAAGTTGCTGTATTTGTAGATGTATTCATTAATTATTCTTCTATAAAATTTTTGTATTCTAAAGCGGGAATGAAATGTTGTTGAGTGCGATAATTTAAAACATTAAATACTAAGAACAACGATATCATAAACGCTTGAAAGATTATTATAAGTATTCCAATAACAACAAAAGAAGCCCATCCTGGAATTGCGAATGGAGTGAATAATCTAATTCCTGCGACTATAAAAATGCTTAAAAGTGCTATAAAGATTAGTCCTAATGATGAAAGTAGTATTCTTACTGCCAGTGTATCCGTATAAACTGAAATCGCTGATAAGCCATGCATCACTAATGAAATAAAATTCATTTTTGATTGGCCAGCATATCGAACACCTCTTTCTAATGGTATACTTGAGTAGGGGATTCTTGATCTTAAGATACCACCTGAAAAATGATTCCACAATTCAGAAACATAAACTATATTTTTTAATTTATCATAAGGTATAACACAGAAATTTCCGAAAGCAATAGTTTTTCCTGTTAGTAATCGAAAAAAGAATTTATACCATTTATAAAAGAAGCGAAACCACAATCCTTCAAAACGCTTTGTTCTTTTTGCGAAAATTATTTTACCATTTTGCTGGATAGCTTCTTCAATAAGTAATGGAATATCTTGTGGACGATCTTCACCATCTGCATCCATTACAATAACATAATCGCATGGTAATTCTTTTTGGATAAAACATAAGCCTAATGCAATCGCACGTTGATGGCCTACATTTCTATTCAGTTGAATTATTTTTACATGATTATTAAAATTGTTTTCAAAATTATCAGGGATAGGAAGGGTTGAAAAATCATTTACTATTGCAAAAGAATAATTAAATGTTGGATTTTCTTTTAGTTCTACTTCTGCCTTTTCTAATAGGATTGCACAGGATTCCCAATCATTAAATACCGGCATTAAGATCCATATATTCATAAGATTGAGTTTATTGTTTTGGAATTGGTATTATTAATGAAATATACCAACTTAAATTTTATGTGATGGAATTTCGGGAGTGAATCCGAATGCTTTTATAATTACTGCTAATGCTAGTACGAAGAATGGAGAAAGGAACAAATCTTCGAGGTAATGTGATAAACCGATACTTAATCTATAATCAACTCCCATAGCACCAATCTTTATTAAGAAAAAGCAGAGGATCATATAGATGAAATATAATGATGCAGTAAGTTTTGCAATAAATCCAGAAAATGAAAGCAGATATAAGATTAAGGTAGCAAGTACAAGATAACTTAAACTATAGAATATTGACGATTGTAATCTTGATGGTAATTTAAATCCTTTCAAGTTTTTCATTACAGAATCATAATTTGTTACTTGTTCTTTCGGATAGCGATTAACAAAAGTAAATTGATAGTTCTTCATTACGATCAGTTTTTCATCCCTTTCGAATCCGAGCCATAGCATGAACACAGATAAAATAATAATTAACGTATTTCGAATAAATTTATTTGCTAACATCTTATGCTGATTTTTTATTTTCAGGTGTGATATTAAATCCTGAATAGCGATTTACCCATGTCATCCAAAGTAAAAAAATGATTGCATAAACAATAATTGTAAATGTATAATGATGATTGAAATCTAAATATTCCGGAGCTTTATATTCTATATATGCTAATGCCGTAGTTCTTAAAACATTGACAAGATGAATAATAAAAAAGCCTAAAGGGATAAACCAAAATTTGGATTTAGTATTTCCTGGGAAGCAAATTATGAATCCTGCAAAGAGAGCAAATAATTCTAGTCCGTTACAAGGGTTTCCTACTCCAACCATAGTTTCTCCCTTTATCATTAGAACAGTTTGATGGTTTCCCGGAATGGTACCACCGTTGAGTCCGAAAACATCAAGAAAATAGGAAGCATCAGTTGCAACTCTATGATTTAGCCATACATTGATTACTCCATCTTGTGCTACAAGAAAATCGTAAAGGATAAACCAAACTATATATAATAACACTGCTTTAATGACAAACAGAGCAATTTGTTGTTGGCGTGGATCTTTGATTATTTTCAGTATCATTATTATCAGCTATAATGTTGCTAATATAGCTGAACAAAATGATACGTACGAACAAAAAAAAAGTTAGCTTTAAGGCTAACCATTTTTTATGATGAATTGACAATTACTTTTCTTTTCGTTTATTCTTCAATTTTTTAACTCCGTATGCGGCTCCAGAAGCTAACAAAAGGCTTAATCCACCATCAATAGGTACATTAGGATCACTTTTCTGGGCAAACATTGGAATTGCCATAATTACAAAGAATGCAATTAAGGGTAATGATTTGAGTAGTATGCTTTTCATTTTTATGTGTTTTCAAGTCAACGTATACAATTGCAAATTTAAGATCTTATACGAATAAAGCAAGTTTTTTCTTACTTTATTTCAAAATATTACAAAAGATTACTAAAATCAAGTCATTTAAATGGTAAAGTTGATGATAAGTCATGTTTAATTTAGTTTTCCTTGACTTAGCGTTTGATTATTCTGAACTTAGCAACCATTCTTGGGGCTTTAAGGCTTTCTTCCAAAGAAATCAGGAAATTAAAAGATGGAATTTATAATTCCCTTAAATTATCAATTTATGAAGAAACCACTACTTGTACTTTTAGTGTTATGCTTTGGTTTAAACTGCCTGTATGCGCAATCCTCGTTTGAAAAATACTGGACAAAGATCCAATCAAATCAATTGGCAAATGGGTCAGAACGATACGCACTTCCTTCAAAATTCGAATTATTTCAGTTAGATATTTTTTCTTTAAAGACATATCTATCAAGTTCACCCATGGAATTTACTTCTGCTGGTAAGAAAAGTACAGTTTTTCTTGAAATTCCTTTCCCAAATGGAACCATACATTCTTTTAAAATGGTGGAAACGGTCATGATGGAACCTAAATTAGCGCAGAAGTTTCCTGAGTTTAAAACATTTTCGGGGCAAGGTGTAGATCATCCTACTGATATCATCAAAGTTAGTTTTACAGATCTTGGATTTCAAGCGATGGTTTTATCTCCTGAGGGAAGTGTTTTTATAGATCCTTATAATCAGTTTAATACTCGTGATTATATCGTTTACTATAGCAACGATTTGAAAGCATATAATTCATTTATTTGCGAAACAGAAAAGGAGAAGCACATTGGTAAAAATAATTTAATTACAGCAAATCATTCAACCTTACGATCTAACGGAACGCAATTAAGAACTTACAGACTTGCACTCGCTTGTACAGGAGAATATGCTGCTACGAAAGGTGGAACTGCTTCAGGTGCTATGTCTGGTATGGTAGCGAGTATGTTACGTGTTAACGGCATTTATGAAACTGAAGTTTCTATCCGCATGGTGATGATCGCTAACGACAACCTTTTGGTTTATTTAAATGCGGCAACTGATCCATATACGAATTCAAATGGGAGCACCATGTTGACCGAAAATCAAACAAATATTAATAGTGTAATTGGAACTGCAAACTACGATATTGGTCACGTTTTCAGTACTGGAGGTGGAGGAATTGCACAATTAAATAGTCCATGTGGAACAAGCAAAGCTAAAGGCGTAACTGGAAATTCTAGTCCTGTTGGTGATTCTTTTGATGTTGATTATGTGGCTCATGAAATGGGACATCAGTTTGGTGCGAATCATACTTTCAATAGCGTATTAGGATCATGCGGTGGCGGAAATCGTGCGGCATCGGCTGCATACGAGCCTGGAAGTGGAGTAACAATTATGGCGTATGCCGGAATCTGTGGCATCGATGATTTAGACCAACATAGTATTGCTTATTTTCATACCTGGAGTTTTGATGAGATTTATAATTTTTCTGTTACAGGAACTGGAAATGGTTGTGCTGTACAGTCTGCTACAGGAAACAATCCTCCATTTGCATCCATTGGAGCAACGGCAAATTTTGTCATTCCATATAAAACGCCATTTACAATTACTGGAGTAGGTTCGGATCCTGATGGGGATGCGATTACGTATAGCTGGGAAGAGTTTGATAAAACAACAACAGGCGGTGCGTGGAATGCTCCAGCTTTAGATGCACCGATCTTTCGACCATTTTCTCCAGTGACAAGTGCCAGTAGAACATTTCCAAAACTTTCGGATATTTTAAATAATGTAACCACAATTGGAGAAATCCTTCCAACGTATGCACGAACATTAAAATTTCGATTAACTGTTAGAGATAATAGAAGTGGTGGAGGAGGTGTTACTCATAATGATGATACATTAAAAGTTCAGGTAATTAATACATCAACTCCATTTAAAGTTACTGTTCAAAATGCTGCTGTTATATGGAATTCTGGATCATCACAAACAGTAACGTGGGATGTTTCATCTAGTAATATTTCACCCATTAGCTGTGCGAATGTTAAGATTTCTTTTTCTACAGATGGAGGATTAACATTTCCAAATGTTGTTGCAGCTAGTACACCAAATGATGGTACAGAATTAATAACTGTTCCAACTACATTAACAACTCAAGCGCGTATTAAAATAGAAGCAGTAGGAAATATTTTCTTTGATATTAATGATGTAAATTTTACTATTCAAGCGAGCTCTGCAATTTTATCAACGCTCAATACAAACACACTTTCTACAACAAATTTATGTGTTGGGCAAAATTTAAATGTTGATTACACTGGGAATGGACCAGCAAATGCTGGTAATGTTTTTACTACTCAATTATCAAATTCAGCAGGATCATTTTCCAGTCCGATTTCCATCGGAACATTAACAAGTGTTTCTTCTTCTGGAACAATTACCTGTACAATACCTGTAGGAACCGGTTCTGGATACCGCATTCGTGTTGTTAGTTCGAATCCAGTAGTTATTGGTTCAGATAATGGAATTAATTTAACGAAATTAAATACTGTTGCAAGTGCTGGAGTTATTACGGGAACAGCTACAGTTTGTCAAGGACAGACATCGGTAGTATTTTCAATTACTTCCATTACAAATGCTACAACATATACGTGGTCGTTGCCAACAGGTGCAAGTATAACCGCCGGAAATAATACAACAAGCATTACAGTTACTTTTTCAGCAGTTGCTATTTCAGGTAATGTAAGTGTTATAGCTTCTAATGCATGTTTTAGTGGTGGAAGTTCTCCTTTATTTTCAGTTTCAGTTTCAATACTTCCTTCTGCTGCTGGTGCGATTAGCGGACCTACTTCTTCTTGTAAAAATAGTACTGGAAATATTTATTCTGTTGCTTCAATTGCAAACGCAACAAGTTATAATTGGACATTACCTTCAGGTGCAAGTATCACAACAGGAATAAATACAAATACAATTACAGTAACGTTTGGAGCAACAACGGGATCAATTTCTGTTGCAGGAACTAATGGATGTGGAAGTGGAATAGTAAGTACGTTAGCGCTTAATCTTTTGAATAGTCCTAGTCCAGGCGTGGTAAGTGCCGCAAGTGCAACAACAATTTGTACGAGCAGTTCTGTTTCCTTGTCGTTTACTCCTTCATCAAGTTCTTATAATCAATGGAGAAAAAATGGAGTTGATATTGCTGGTGCGAATGCAACTGCATTCAGTGTAAATCAAAGTGGTGCTTATGATGTTGCTTCGTATGCTCCACTTACATTTAGTAATACAACTACTGCTTCAATTCCTGACAATAGTTGTACTGGAGTAAGTAGCACAATAAATGTATCAGGATATACATCAACAATTACTACAGCAAAAATTTACATATCCATTAATGTAACACATACATGGGATGCAGATCTTCAGATGTATCTTGAAACACCTGGTGGTCAGCGATTAGGATTGGTAAATGCTATTGGAAGTAATGGTCATAATTTTACAAATTCTGTTTTTGCAGATTCAGGTTCTGCACAAATTCCAGCTACTGGATCTCCCTATACTGGTTTGTATAAACCATGGGCAACCATGTTCACAATTACAGGATGTACACCTGCAACAACAATTTTAACATTTGCTGCAATTAATTCTGGAAGTATAAATCCTAATGGTGCTTGGAAATTATTTGCGTATGATCGTGCCGCATCGGATGTAGGAACAATTAATAGTTGGACAATCACATTTCCTGCGGCTCCTGCATTATGTCCTGCGATTTCAAATACAATAAATGTAAATGCATCTAACCCGGCAGTTATAACAAGTTATTCTCCTACTTCTACAGCTGTTGGAACATCAATCACCATTAGTGGATCTGGATTTTTAACTACTACTGCAGTCTCATTTAATAGTATTAATGCACCATTGTTTTCTGTTGTAAGCGACAATCAAATTAATGCAACGGTTCCTGTTGGAGCTACAACAGGTGTTGTACGAGTGACAACAATTTGTGGAATTGCAACTGGCCCATCCTTTACAGTTAGTAATAATGTATCATTACAATTACATGTATTCATACAAGGGTTTTATTTGGGCAGCGGACAAATGACTTCTATTATTGCAGCCGGACAAACGGATACGATCACTGTTGAGTTACATGCAGCATCATCACCTTATGGATTAGTGTATGCTGCAACAGGAGTATTAAACATTTCTGGAAATGCTACAATTCCATTTCCTGCCGCTGCATCTGGAAATAATTATTATATCATTGTTCGTCATAGAAATTCAATGGAAACATGGAGTAAGAGTTTTGTTTTATTTAGTGGAACTACAATTTATAATTTTGCGAATTAGGAGTTTGTGTTAACAATTATTTGAACAGAATTTGTAATTAGTAAAATAGTATTAAATTTATAAATTATTACGTTTTAATCTTATGGCGACAGAGTCAATTTTTAAATATTCATTACTTACGGCAGTATTAATTTACTATTTTATTTATTCATTAAAATATTCAATTATTTTCAAAAAGAACTCTTTTTATATTGGAAGGAGAAAAGTGTTTCATTATATAATGATATGGCTTTTCCCTTTTGTTTGGATTTCAATTTTAAAATCCATTTTAAAACCAACTCCTGGTTCTTATTCGTATCATGACAAGAAAAATCCAGAGAAAATGGAGGACAATACTACTGATTGGGTAGTTTGGGCTGCTGCAAGTCCTCCTAATAGTGGAAATAATTAGAATTTTAAGTTGGTTTTGAATTGCAGTTAATTTTGAAAAAGAGAGATTAAATTTAATGTTGAAATTTATTGATAAAGTAAATGTTATAAATTAAGCAGCCCAATAAAATTTCTCATGAGAAATTTTATTGGGCTGCTTCTTAATTCTTATCCCGATAGCTATCGAGACTTAATTTTCTTCTTTCATATTATGAAAAACATTTTGAACATCTTCGTCTTCTTCTAATTTTTCGATGAGGACATGAACTTCTTGTTGTTGTTCGGAAGTGAGTTCAGTTGATGTTGTTGGGATTCTGTCTAATTCAGCACTGATGATTGCGATTCCTTTTTCTTCTAATGCTTTTTGCATTGAGCCGAAAGCAGTGAAAGGAGTATAAATGTAAATTTCGTTTTCATGCTCTTCGAGCTCTTCCGCACCAAAATCTATTAATTCCAATTCTAGATCTTCCATTTGCCATTTACCTTTTTCAATGGTAAAGATTCCTTTTCTGTCGAATAAAAAATCAAGTGAACCAGTTTTTCCCAATGCTCCATCCGAACGATTAAAATACATACGAATATTTGCAACGGTGCGTGTATTATTATCTGTTGCTGTTTCAACAACGATAGCAATTCCATGCGGACCGTACCCTTCAAATACTACTTCGTCGAGTGTTTTCGCATCCTTTAATTCAGCTCGATGTATGGCAGCTTCAACACGATCTTTGGGCATGTTTAATGCTTTCGCATTTTGCATCACCATTCTTAACCGAGGATTGCCATCAGGATTATTACCACCTAATTTTACTGCAATTGCAATCTCTTTTCCGATACGTGTAAATGCTCTCGCATTCTTTGTATTGTTCGCAAACATTTTATGTTTACGTTTCTCAAAAGCTCTTCCCATGGTGGATTTATTTAAGCTTAATTTATTTTTATACGTTAAATCTGAAATGCATTAGATCACCATCTTGCACAATATATTCTTTTCCTTCTACTGCCAATTTTCCAGCATCGCGACAAGCTGATTCAGAACCTAAAGTAACAAAATCATTGTAATGAATTACCTCTGCACGAATAAATCCTTTTTCAAAATCGGTATGAATTACTCCCGCTGATTGTGGAGCTGTCATACCTTGATGAATGGTCCATGCACGAACTTCTTTTTCACCAACGGTAAAATAAGTTTGCAAGCTTAACAAACGATATGCAGTCTTAATTAATTTCGTTACACCAGATTCTGTCAATCCTAAATCGGTTAAAAATGCCTGACGATCTTCAAAGCTTTCAAGTTGTGCGATATCTGCTTCGATAGCTGCAGCGATAACAAGTACTTCTGCATTTTCGGATGAAACTGCTGCACGAACTGCTTCTACATGTTTATTTCCAGTAACCACTGAACCTTCATCTACATTGCAAACATACATCACAGGCTTTGCGGTAAGCAACCATAAATCAGCAGCGAGTTTCCAATCATCTTCCGATAAAAGTGCAGAACGTGCCGACATTCCTTTCTCAAGATGTTCTTTTAATTGCTGATAAATTTCGTATGTTTTTTTAGCTTCTTTATCGGTACCCACTTTCGCTTGCTTTTCGATACGTTGCATGCGTTTCTCAACCGTTTCTAAATCTTTTAACTGAAGCTCGATGTCGATCGTTTCTTTATCACGAACAGGATTAACCTGACCATCAACATGCACTACGTTTGGATCATCAAAACATCTCAAAACATGAAGTATCGCATCACATTCACGAATATTTCCAAGAAATTGGTTGCCCAATCCTTCGCCTTTGCTAGCACCTTTTACTAGACCAGCGATATCAACAATTTCAACAGTAGTCGGAACTACTCTTTGAGGTTTTGCAATGCCTTCGAGGATATTTAAACGATCGTCGGGTACTGTGATAACACCCACATTAGGTTCAATCGTGCAAAAAGGAAAGTTTGCAGCCTGCGCTTTTGCATTGGATAGGCAATTAAATAAGGTGGATTTACCAACATTTGGAAGGCCCACGATGCCACATTTCAATCCCATATTTTGTTTTTCTAAAGAAGGCGCAAAGATAAGTTTTTAGTTGGGTTTCGAAATGGGGATATGGTCGAAAACCAGCATTGATCCTATATTTGAGGTATGGAATTAAGCTTTTGGGAAAGGAATAGTCACTTCAGCAATATCGATGTATTGGTAATAGGAAGTGGAATTGTTGGATTAAATACAGCTCGGGCGATTAAAGAGTACCAACCTAATCATAAGATTTTGGTAATTGATCGTGGATTTTTACCATATGGTGCGAGTACTCGAAACGCAGGTTTCGCTTGTTTTGGAAGTTTAACGGAGTTAATGGATGACTTAACAAAGATGAGTGAGTCGGAAGTTTTTGATTTGGTGCAACGCAGATGGGAAGGATTAAAAAAACTACGAGCGGTATTAGGCGATAAAAATATAGGTTACGAAGCATTAGGTGGTTATGAAGTATTCGCTGATGCGGATGAAGAAAATTTTAATCATTGCATTGATCAGATAGAATATTTTAATAATTTACTTTGTAAAATTACTGGTATAAAAAATACCTATCAGCAGAAAGATAATTGTATTCCTGATTTTGGTTTTGAACAGGTGCAACATTTAATTCTTAATTCAGGAGAAGGTCAGATTGATACAGGAAAAATGATGCAATCCATATTAAAATTTGTTCGCGAAAAGGGAGTTGAAGTTTTAAATGGCATTGCAATAAATTCATTTGAGGAGTTGAAGGAAGGTGTTAAAATTTCGACTGCACAAGGATTTAATTTTATCGCAAAACAAGTAGTTGTAACAACGAATGCATTCGCAAAACAATTGCTTCCAGAATTAGAAGTAGAGCCTGGTCGTGCTCAAGTTTTGATAACTAGTCCGATTGAAAATTTAAAAGTGAAAGGTTCATTTCATTACGACAAAGGTTATTATTATTTTAGAAATGTTGGTGATAGAATTCTTTTTGGAGGAGGACGAAATTTGGATTTTAAAACAGAGAAAACAATGGAATTTGGAATAACGGAAACAGTCCAAAATAAACTAGACGAATTATTATCTACCATGATTTTACCTCTTAAAAATTATACTGTTGAGCAACGTTGGAGCGGAATCATGGGATTGGGTAAAACGAAAAATACGATTGTAAAAAAAATCAGCGAACATCTTTTTTGCGCTGTACGGATGGGAGGGATGGGAATTGCAATTGGAACTTTAGTTGGAGAAGAAGCTGCAAAATTAGTGATAGAAAATTCGTAATTAATTTGATGGTTAATGCAAATTAAATTTCATGAAAATTAATTCCATGTTCTCTTAAAAAATATTTTATCACATCAACATGAATACATTGTCCAACATGTAAGAAAGGCATATTGGTTACTTTTTTTGTTCCAGGACCAATTGCTACTTCAAAATTTTCGAGATCGAATCCTAGATGCAAATGTCGTGTTGAACTTTGCATTCCATAAACTACACCATCACTATCGAAGAGAGGTCCACCGCTTTGTCCACGTAAACCGGGAGAGCTCATTTCGATACCGGAAATTTTTCCGTATTGAGAAATTAACCGTGTGATAATTCCTTCGATTGGAAAAGATGGTGAGCGTGGATTTCCTTCACGTGTCCATTCGATATCATCTGTTTGATAGTTGTAAGTGAAGTTGGTAAATTCAGGAAAAGGAAATCCTAATCGACATAACATTTTTCCTGGTTTCGAAACACTTGAATCTTTAGTAAATCGTGCAAAACTGGAATAGCCAATTTGTTGAAATCCCTTAAAGTGGATAATTGCTAAATCATATTGCGGATGCAAATGGCAATCGAAGCTGGTGAAGCGATCGCAACATCCAACGAAATTATGTTTGATTTGAATGGGTGAATCTTGGTGAAATCCGAACTGCTGTTCCAATTGCCTTAAATTTTCCGAATAATTTTCATCTTGTCGCAAACGAAATCGTGATTGTGCAAAAAGTAAATATTGTTGATTAATTTTATCAGCTTGAAGAAGGTGTTCCGCAACATGGCGGCATGTGATTGCAACTCCTTCGGCATTCACAAAAAATAAAGTTGCCGCCCCTGGATATACTTTATTGGTACTATAACTTCTTATAATTGAGTGAATCGGCCTTGTAAATTTGCTAACTTCATCAATGGCTCTTACGAACATAGCTTGGTTTCTATTGCGAAATGCATTTAATTTGAGGCAAATTTAACGATACCATTCTATAAAAAATTAATTATTTATGAAACCTTCTACCAAATTTGGATTAATAAACGCTGGCGCTGGCGTATTATGGGCAATGATCATGTATGTTACTGGTTTAAATCGGAATGCTGCTTTCATGTGGATTCAATTTATAGCTTTAATCATTCCTATAATTTGCATTATTCAAGTGACAAAAATTTACTTGCAGACGGAAGGTAATGGATTTATCAGTTTTGGTAAAGCGTTCAACCTTGCATTTAAGGTGACTTCAATAGGAGCTATAATTGGTGCTTTTTATCATTTCCTTTACTTGAAATTTATTGATCCTTCTTATGTCGATTATCAGATGAATCTTCAGCTAGAGAAATTGCAGGAGAGAGGAATGAGTGAAGATATGATTGAAAAACAGATCACCATGATTGGTAAATGGATGACGCCAATGGCTCAATGTGGATTCGCAATCGTTGTAGGAATTATTATGGCAGCTGTTATCTCTTTAATCATGGCAGCTATCGTTAAGAAGCCAAACCCTGATGCTATTTCATAGAGAAATTTCGTATTACAAAAATCCTGAAGTAACTTACTTCAGGATTTTTTTTAATCCAGCGATTCAATTGTTCTTCGAATAATTGCTGCGCATTCCATAATTTGTTCTTCGGTAATTACTAGAGGAGGAGCAAAACGAATAATATCACCATGTGTGGGTTTAGCCAACAGTCCATTGTCTTTTAATCGCAGGCAAATATCCCATGCATCGAAACCATTTTTTTCTTCGATAACAATTGCATTGAGTAACCCTTTTCCTCTTACCAAAGTGATACGATCAGATTTTATTTTCCGTAATTCACTGCGTAAAATTTCACCAAGTGCAGCTGCGTTTTCAGAGAGTTTCTCATCAAGTACAACACTCATTGCTGCCATTGCCACTTTGCAAGCCAAGGGATTACCTCCGTACGTTGATCCATGTTCACCAGGCTTGATGCATAGCATAATTTCATCATCTGCAAAGACAGCAGAAACAGGCATGGTACCACCAGATAATGCCTTACCTAAAATTAAAATATCAGGACGAACATTTTCATGATCGCAAGCAAGCATCTTTCCTGTACGCGCGATTCCTGTTTGAACTTCATCAGCAATGAAAAGTACTTTATTTTTTTTACAGATAGTAAAAGCTTTTGCAAGATAACCTTCATCAGGAACTAAAACGCCCGCTTCACCTTGAATGGGTTCAATCATAAAGCCAACTACATTCGGATCTTTAACAGCATTTTCAAGAGCAGCTAAATCATTATAAGGAATTAGTTCGAAGCCTGGCATAAACGGACCAAAACCACCTGAGCTTGAAGGATCAGTAGAAGAAGAAATTGCTGCAAGTGTTCTGCCCCAGAAATTCCCTTCTGCAAATATAATTTTCGCTTTATTTTTTTCAACGCCTTTCACATCATATCCCCATCTACGTGCAAGTTTCAATGCCGTTTCACCACCTTCAACACCAGTGTTCATTGGAAGAAGTTTGTCATAACCGAAAAGCTTTGTCATAAATTGTTCGTATTCACCTAAAATATCATTATGAAAAGCACGAGAGGTGAGCGTTAACTTTTGAGCTTGTTCAATCATCGCATTAATAATTCGCGGATGACAATGTCCTTGATTTACGGCAGAATACGCAGAAAGAAAATCATAATAACGATTACCTTCAACATCCCAAACAAAAACTCCTTCACCACGATTTAAAACTACTGGTAAAGGATGATAATTATGCGCACCATATTTTTCTTCTAACGCAATTGCATGCTGACTTGTAATAATTGTTTCGGCGATTTTCATGCTAATAATATTGATGTACAAAGGTAATGATAAGGTTTTGAGGAAGCAATTTTTGTTTTTAGTATTACCACGCTTTTATCCTAGAAAAATGATGCAAAATATTAATTTATCTTATCAATGTTAAGGATTCCGTTTTTTCAAAAACTTTATTGGAGTTATAACCACTAAATTGTACTTTGTAAATATAAATACCCTCTGGTAATTCTTTTCCTTTAAAGGTTCCATCCCATTTTTCTTGTGTAGATTCTGTCTTGAAAATTAGTTCTCCCCATCTATTATAAAGTTCAAGATTATAGGTTTTTACAAATACAGATTCAGCGCCCCATAGTTCATTTTTTGTGTCGATATTCGGACTAAATGCATTCGGCAAATAGATTGCTGGTGCTTGAATTAATTCTAATTCATTAGATAAGCTTTCTGCATTTTTACTTCCTGGTCCTTCCAATGCTCTAATGCGGTAATTAAAAACACCACCGTTGGACGGCAAGTTGCGATCTTCAGCAATTGTATCTGCAAAAGGGATAACAATTACTTGACGATAAGGTATATTAATATTTACGTCGCTTCTTTCTGTAGTGTAAGAGGCAACGGATCCTTTCCAATTGATATAACTATTCCAATTTAATTTATCGATAAAAAAATCTGCTTTGCCTTTTAATAAAATAGTACAAGCTTCATCACTCACCTTACTAAAATTTCCACAGACATCTTCATTCATCATTTTATAACAATAAGAATTTTGGGAAGTAAACACACTATCATCTTTCCATTCGAAAGAAGGATAGTTTTTTAAATCAATAACTTTTTCAAAGGTAGCATTTAGTGCATTAATTTTTCGATAAATAAAATAAGTTGAAAAGAAACCATCGGCAAATTGTTCCCATTTCATCTTGATAACATTATTACTTTCCACAGATACACTTTCAATATAATTTTTATTGCTATTAAATGCATTGTCAGAACATAATGTATCGGAATTGATGCTCTCGATATTGCAATTATTTACGCCTGTAATTACGTAGCAATAATTATTATTTTTATTATCCATTGCAGTGCTGTCATAAAAAATAGTTGTGAAAGGATCTGCAATAATTTTAATAGGTGAAAAAGTGCTATTATTTACACTTCGATAAATCGTATAACCTTTAAAATATCTTGCATTAATCGTATTGTCTGGAGCTTTAACAATTTTTATTACATCGTCACTTTCAAAGTGCAAACACAATAAATTAGGGCGATCAATCATTTTCATGTGATCAACTTTGATTCTAAAATTACCATTAACTGCGAGTGCTAGCGGACAACCATTATCTCTAATTGTATAAGTAACTAAGTAGGCGGAATCTTTTGTTTGATCGCAAGACGGTGTCCAGCAGAAAGTAGTAAAAATGGAATCTAAACCAGCAGTATCTGTACTTACTGCATAAGGAGCAGAAATCGTGGTTAGATTTGTATTTTCAAAAATTTCTCCAGCATGAATTAAATAAATTGAATCACCATTTACATCTGTAGCAGTAACATCGAAGCAAAGAGTATCTGTTGCATATATTTCGTAATCTTTATTGGCAATACTAGGAGAAATATTGGGGGCTGTATTCCCAGAGCAAGAAATAGAAGTGAATTCAATTTCTCGACGAACCAATCCGATAAGAATACCATTGCGATATTCATAAACTGTTACAGCCATCGCATAAATGCCAATATTGTCAGGTGTTCCTTGCACCAAACCGGTATTCGAATTTATAACTAAGGGTTGAGTACCTCCGCAAATGTTATTTAGTCCATAAGAATTTTGCCAAATTATATGAGTATATGGAGCGGGTAAAGGGATTTGCCCACCTCCAGAACCATTCGCAAATGGATTTGAATTACCTGTTGATGTATGACCTCCATCAAGTGGATCCGAAAGTTCATAAACAAGAGAATCTCCATCTGCATCAGTAGCTTGAAATCCAAATTGAAAAAATTGCCTTTCGCAAGTATACGGTGCCGGCGGACTATTAAAAACTGGACTCGAATTATGCAAAGCAGGATCAGGAATTTCCGCATAGAACGCTAGTCCAGTTGATTGCGGACTAACAATATTGATAATGGTATTATTCCTACAGCATCGTTCCCATACAAGGTAATAGCCATTTGGATTATCGGGTATTAAAATTGTTTCATGATAATTACCACTTTCCAAACAAACAGACGGTGGCGGACTGCATCCATTTCCAGATAAAACAATTGGAGTAATAGAGGACTGGTCTAAAGTGAGAATTACTGAAGTCGCTAATGAATTATCTGCCTTATCATAAATCGCTAAATTTATGGATGCGTCAAATTGAGCACCATTTGGATTACTGCAGTCTCTATATAATGTAAGTTGAATATCAAAAATATTTCCACTAAGCCATTTCGTAGTGAGGTCGCCGCCAGCAATATGGAAAGCATTCGCCATTACCGAAGAGAAAACGAATAAAATAAAAAGAATGTACTTCTTGCCCATTATTAAAACTTAACACTCAAAGTTACCTAATTTCGTCACCTTACAAAAATAAATAGGGTGAAAGGTAAAATATTAGAAGGATTAGAGGTATTTGACATGGCGGATGAAGGTAAAGCTGTTTCACGTCACGAGGGATTAGTAGTTTTTATTGACAAGGCTGTTCCTGGTGACATTGTTGATGTGATTGTAAAAAAGAAACATAAATCCTATTTGGAAGCGGAAGTTGTGAAACTTGTTCAGCCTTCAGCGAGTAGAATTGATCCCTTTTGCAAACATTTTGGAATTTGTGGTGGATGTAAATGGCAACATTTGGATTATTCTGCACAATTGCAATTTAAATTCAAACAAGTGAGTGATGCTTTGCAAAGATTGGGGAAAATTGAAAATCCCCCTATGCTACCCATTATTGGTTCTGAAGATATTCGCTATTATCGAAATAAATTAGATTTTTCTTTTTCAGATAGAAAATGGTTGACCAAAGAACAATTTGAAGAAAAAGAAATTTTAGATGGACCAGCATTAGGATTTCATATTCCAGGTCGGTTTGATAAAGTGCTCGATATTGATGAATGTTTTTTACAACCCGAACCTTCGGATAGTATTCGAAATGCTATTAAAAAATATGCTCTTGAAAATGATTTGAGTTTTATAAATCTGCGAAATAAATCAGGCATCTTACGAAGTTTAATTATTCGCACAACATTGAAAGGTGATGTGATGGTGATAGTAATGGTATATGAACATGATGAGAAAAAGAGTAAAGGTCTATTGGATTTTCTAGTTAAAAATTTTCCTCAAATATCATCTTTAATGTATGTTATAAATCCAAAGGGAAATGATTCACTTCAAGATTTAGAATTGAAAGTGCATCATGGTTTACCTTATATCGTTGAAGAAATGGAAGGATTGCAATTTAGAATCGGCCCTAAATCTTTTTTTCAAACGAATAGTAAACAATCATTAAAATTATATGAGATTGCTAGAGAATATGCAGGATTAAGAGGTGTAGAATTAGTTTATGATTTGTACACTGGAACAGGAACCATTGCAAACTTCGTTGCTTCTAAATCCAAGGCTGTGGTGGGAGTTGAATATGTTGCGGATGCGATCGAAGATGCAAAATTAAATTCGACACTCAATAATATTCATAACACAAAATTTTTTGCAGGTGACATGAAAGATTTACTCACTGCAAATTTCTTTGATGTAAATGGAAAACCGGATGTAATCATTACTGATCCTCCTCGTGCTGGAATGCATGTTGATGTTGTTGAGCAAATTAATAAATCAGGTGCGAAAAGAATTGTATATGTGAGTTGTAATCCTGCTACACAAGCCCGAGATATGGCATTGATGAGTGAGAAGTATAAAGTCATTAAAGTGCAACCAGTAGATATGTTTCCACATACAGCGCACGTTGAAAATGTTGCTTTGTTGGAGTTGATTGGTTGAATTGCAAACTGGAAATAAAAAATGGATCGGATTACAATCGTAATCCGATCCATTTTTTATTTTTGACAATTTTATTTTACATGTGAATCACTTCACCATAAGCTGCTGCACATGCTTCCATTAATGCTTCGCTCATTGTGGGATGTGGATGAATTGATTTTATAATTTCATGACCTGTTGTTTCTAAATTTCTTGCAACAACTACTTCAGCAATAAATTCAGTAACATTAGCGCCGATAAAATGTGCTCCTAACCATTCGCCATATTTTGCATCAAAAATTACTTTTACAAAACCATCTGCAGCACCAGCAGCTTTCGCTTTTCCACTTGCAGAAAAAGGGAATTTACCAACTTTAATTTCGTATCCAGCTTCTTTAGCGGCTTTCTCCGTATATCCAACAGAAGCAATTTCAGGAGAGCAATAGGTACAACCTGGAATGTTGTTATAGTTGATAGGTTCAACAGGTAAACCTGCAATTTTTTCAACGCAACAAATACCTTCTGCAGAAGCAACATGTGCCAGTGCCGGACCTTTAACAATATCACCAATCGCATAAACACCTGGTATATTTGTTTGATAAAAATCGTTTACTAAAACTTTGCCATTGTCGGTGATCACACCACATTCTTCTAATCCGATATTTTCAATATTAGGAGTAATTCCTACCGCTGATAAAACAATTTCTGCTGCTAAAATTTCTTCTCCTTTTTTTGTCTTAACAGTTACCTTACAACCGTCACCACTTGTATCAACAGCTTCAACACTTGCTTCTGTCATGATTTCGATACCAAGTTTTTTGAATGAACGAGCAAGTTGTTTTGAAACTTCTTCGTCTTCAACAGGAACAACGTTTGGCATGAATTCAACAATCGTAACTTTAGTACCAATTGAATTATAAAAATAAGCAAACTCACATCCAATAGCTCCTGATCCAACAATCACCATACTCTTCGGTTGAGTGGGTAAAACCATTGCATCACGATAGCCAATTACTTTTTTACCATCTTGTTTTAAATTCGGCAACTCACGACTACGTGCTCCAGTTGCAAGCATAATATGATTTGCTTCATGCAATGTTACAGTACCATCTGCAGCAGTTACTTCAACTTTTTTTCCTGACTTTAATTTTCCAAAACCATTTAATACTTCAATTTTATTTTTCTTAAAAAGAAATTGAATTCCTTTGCTCATTCCATCCGCCACATCACGACTTCTTTTTACCATCCCACCGAAATCCGCTTTATAATCAGAAACTGTGATACCATAATCGGCAGCATGCTTTAGATATTCGAAAACTTGAGCACTTTTCAAAAGAGCCTTTGTTGGAATGCAGCCCCAGTTAAGGCAAACCCCACCTAAAGATTCCTTTTCAACTACAGCTACTTTCATTCCTAACTGTGAAGCACGAATTGCTGCAACATAACCACCAGGACCACTTCCAATAACAATTAGATCGAAACTCATATTTTATATGTTTTTAAGAGCTGCGAAGGTAAAGCATTTTGTATAGAAATTATGATTACATTGAATATCACTAATTTATTGGAATAATTTGATTGAGATGGACAATATTAGATTCTAAAATAAAAATGGATTGATTTTTAAGTGTTGTTCGTTTTTTAACAAAAAGAGTTCGAAATTTTAAATCATAATTTACTGTTTAATAAATTTAATAGTTTTAAATCCTGATTCTGTCTTCAGTTTTATTAAATAAATTCCTGCTGATAAATCGGCAGTATTTATTTGAAAGAGTTCTCTACTTCGATAAGAAGTTGTTTTTATTTCCATTCCAGCAATATCATAAATAGTTGCAGAAAGTATGTTTAAGCCAAATTCAGGTTTTATAAATAAATTAGCGCTACAAGGGTTCGGAAAAACGATTACACTTCCATCATTCTTATAATTAGTTATTTCATGTATAGCAGTGTTGTTTGCACATCCGGCTACGTCACATAAATTGCTATCTAATTTAACTATCCATCCATCTTCTCCATTAGGACCGCCAAACACGTATCCAATAATTATAAACCTCCATCTTTTGTTTGTTTAACATCATTAAAAATACAATGATCATTACCAAGGGTAAATCTTCGTTCTTTTAAAATGTTTCCTAAGCTATCCAATAATACAATCCAACCTTGATCAAATTGTGTACTAGTATCACTATCTGACCCAACAGCTAGAATTTGTCCATTTGGTAATTCTTGTATTCCATAAAAAATATTTAAGTTTGATAAAGAGTAATAATATTTTTGCCATTTTAAATTTCCCAAAGAGTCAATTTTCCAAATACTTGCATTGTCATACTGTGCTGTTAACGAATATTTAACACCAGATATTATAAAATTGCCATCAGGTGAGGCAATTATACGATACATAGTTTCATTGACATTCGATGCTCCAAAAGTTTTTTTCCATTTATAGTTTCCTGCACTATCAATACAAACTACTATTGCATCTCTAAAATTCAAATTTCCATTGCCAAATGATCTAGTCCATCCAACAATTAGGTATTCATTGTTCATTGTTTCCCCAGCATCGTATGCTTGATCATATTTACTACCAATTAATTCATACTGCCAATGAATAGACCCTAAACTATCAGTTTTCAAAGCGTAAATATTTCCGTCAATGGTATCAGAAACGCTACTAGGTAGTAAGTAGCCTTTATCTTTTGTTTTTAAAACCCATGCGCCGAAATAGTTTTTTGAGGTGTCTGGCGAATATGATTTGAACCATAAAGTATCGCCAATATTTGAAACTCGTCCTAAGCACATTCCATTTTTATTCGTAATACTTGAATAATATCCAGCACCCATTGTAAAGTTTTTTGCTGAATCTTGACACATTGAATAATCATTAATATATTCTAAAGAATCACCATAAATTTTACTCCATTTTAAATTTCCTAAGTTGTCATAAAAACATAAAATATCATGTCGTGGAATTATTGGCTGGCCTGATGTAATTGAGGTAAAATAGCATGAATCGGTCTCCAAAATATTATTAGCCACATCAACTCCGAAGGTAGTAGTTATATTAAAATGGTTTTGAGCTTGTACGAATTTGCACTGCTCAAAACAAATAATAAAATTTTAAAACAATTATTCATTTAGAGGATTAAATTAATGGATCCATTTAAAATTACTCCTTTGTTACTTATTGCTATAATATGATAAATACCGTTCATTTCAGAATTTAAGTTGAGTTTAACGGGCTTCGATTTCACCCATTCGAAGCCTTGCGCATTGCAAATAAATAAAATCCCTAAAGAATATAATAATAGTAAAAGCTTTTTCATAAGTATTGATTTTAATTATGTTTTGAAAATATAAATTTATGAATTTTTATCACAAAGCAAAAATATAATTACTGTTCAGGTATAATTTCATGTCGAATAGGAATATTATTGAATTTATCCAATCATAGATTTTAATTGTATTTTTGGAAAATCTTATATCTCTGCAATGGATTATTATCTATCAATCCCCATACCTTCCAGTCGTTTCTTAAAAATCATGGCTGTTAAAGCGGTTAAGCAAGAAAGTTCAATAGAATTTCAATTGCCTTCATGGCGACCTGGTAGATATGAGCTTGGAAATTTCGCAAAAAATGTTCGCAGCATTAATGCTTATGATGAAAATGGCAATCCTTTGCACCTTGAAAAAATTACAAAGGACAAATGGATCGTACATGAAGTTAATTGCAAGCAAGTAATAATTGATTACGAATATTTCGCTTCGCAACCAGATGCAGGTGCATGCTGGGTAGATGAGCAAGTGTTGTATGTGAATCCTATTCATTGCATGATTTATGAAGCAGATAACTTGCAGGAGATATGTAATGTACATTTAGATATTCCTTCCAATTGGGAAATTGCTTGTGCATTAAAGGAAACAAATAAGCATACTTTAGTCGCAAATGATTTTCATGAATTAGTTGATTCTCCCTTTTTCGCGTCTGCAACTTTACAACATCAAACTTACTCTGTAAATGATCATCTTTTTCATGTTTGGTTTCAAGGAGAATGTAAACCTGATTGGAACAAAATAATTAAAGATTTTGAAGGATTCACAAAAGTGCAAATGGCGATGATGCATAAATTGCCAAGTGCTGAATACCATTTTCTGATTCTTATTTTGCCTTTCCGATTTTATCACGGAGTGGAGCATATTACAAGTACGGTATTAGCGCTTGGGCCCGGTTATAAATTGATGGAAGAGGATTTGTATGCTGATCTTTTAGGTGTTGCTTCTCACGAATTGTTTCATGCATGGAATGTAAAAACACTTCGTCCGCATGATTTTGTGGTATACGATTATACTAAAGAAAATTATAGTCATCTTGGATGGGTGTATGAAGGATTTACTACTTACTATGGTGATTTATTTTTAGCGCGTAGTGGATTTTTTGATGTGAAAAATTATTTTGCAGAAATTAATGCTCGCTTACAAAAACATTTTGATAACTATGGAAGATTTAATTTATCTGTGAGTGATAGTAGTTATGATACATGGTTGGATGGGTATGTGCCAGGTGCACCAGCGCGCAAGACAAATATTTACGATGAAGGCAGCTTGATTGCCTTATTGCTTGATCTCACAATACGAAAGGCTACTTCGGATAAAAAATCGCTTGATGATTTATTTTATCAGTTGTACAATGATTTTGCTCCTCAGCATTTGGGATATACTGAAAAAGATGTACGTGCATTAGCAATGAATCTGGGGAGTAATACCATCGCTTATGTATTTGATGAATTATTAAATCAACCTGTTTCGTATGAAGCAAAATTGAATGAAATGTTAAATTATGTAGGATGTTATCTTTCAAAAATTGCGTCTGTATGGTCTAATGAATCATTATTCGGATTGCGGATTTTTGTGGAAGGTGGCATTACAAAAGTTGCCAACGTTTTACCAGGTTCTCCAGCTGAAAATGCTGGCCTTGCACGTGAAGATGAAATCATTTCTTGCAATGAGTGGAAAGTAGAAAATAATTTAAACGAATTGATTAAAGCTAATTTACAACCTATTCAGTTAAATGTATTTTCTCAAAAGAAATTAAAAGCAATTGTGCTTACTGCTGATACGAAAACTTATTTTGATACTGTGAAAATTGCAGCCATTTCAGGTGCAAATGACCAACAAAAAGTAGCTTTTAAATCCTGGTGTGGATTAAACTTTCCGGATTAAGCTATGATAATAATTTTACCCACTAACAACAACTATAAGTCTTGTAAGTTTATAAGTATTATATTTGTAAGTAGAAGTATATATTTTAATATCCATAATTTTTATTCCGATAACTATCGGAATGTAATTCGTAATTAATTTAAAATCATGTCAAAAGACGTAAGAGAATTAGAGCCAAAAGAAATATGGAATCACTTTGCTGATTTAAACGCAGTTCCACGTCCATCGAAAAAGGAAGAACTTGTAAGACAGTTTATTCTAAAATTTGGAAAGAGTCTTCATCTTGAAACAAGCCAAGATGAAATTGGAAATGTAATTATAAAGAAACCTGCTAGTAAAGGCATGGAGAAACGGCAAACGGTTGTTTTGCAAAGTCATCTTGATATGGTGCATCAAAAAAATGCAAGTACCAATTTTGATTTCGATAAGCAAGGAATTGAAATGATCGTTGATGGTGATTGGGTGAAAGCAGATGGTACTACACTTGGTGCTGATAATGGAATTGGTGTTGCTTCTATCATGACCATATTATCCTCGTCTGCAATTCCTCATCCTGCCATTGAAGCATTATTTACCATCGATGAAGAAACCGGAATGACAGGTGCGTTGAATTTGAAAGGTGGATTGTTGGAAGGAAAAATATTATTGAATCTCGATACGGAAGATGATAACGAATTGACCATTGGATGTGCAGGTGGTATTGATGTAACAGCAACAGGAAGTTATACTCATGAAGCGATTCCTCCTAATTCTTTATTGTATAAAATTTCCGTGACTGGTTTAGCCGGTGGACATTCGGGAATGGATATTTATAAGGGAAGAGGAAATGCAAATAAAATCATGAATCGTATTTTATTTGCTGCTTTCGAAAAATTCGGAATTCAAATTAGTAGTATTGATGGCGGTAGTCTACGCAATGCGATTCCTCGTGAATCAATTGCTGAAATTGCGTTTCCTGAAAAAGAACAAAATTCATTTGGAGATTTTATTATAGCGATTGAAGAAGAATTAAAAGCTGAACACAAAACGACAGATCCGAATTTAGCAGTAAGCATTACAAAATCTGATGAGGTGAAACGTGTCATGCAAAAGGGTTTTCAGATTAAATTAATGAAATGTATTTATGCTTGTGCAAATGGAATTTATCGCATGAGTCCTGATATTTTACACCTCGTCCAAACTTCCAATAATTTAGCGAGAGTGTTAGCAAAAGATGGTGAATATTCTATACAATGTTTGACACGAAGCTCGGTGGATTCTGAAAAAATGGATTTAGCAAATAGCTTAAAAAACACTTTTGAATTAATAGGAGCTAAGGTTGATTTTAAAGGATCTTATCCAGGCTGGACTCCAAACCCAGATGCTTCTATTGTAAAAATCATGAGTGATCTTTATAAAGAACGGTATAACGATGAAGCATTAGTAAGTGCTTGTCATGCAGGATTAGAATGTGGTATCCTTGGAACCAACTATCCAGACATGGAAATGATTTCTTTTGGTCCTAATATTCGTGGAGCGCATTCACCTGATGAAAAAGTTCAAATTAGTTCTGTTCAGAAATACTGGGGATACTTTTTAGAAACTTTAATGAGGATTCCTGAGAATAAATAATGAGATCCATCTAACTCAATTTTTATACATAAATTAATTCGTTGCTTTAAATTTATAAAATTGCAATTACAGAAATTTCCACATTGACATCTTTGGGAAGTCGTGATACTTCAACCGTTTCACGCGCTGGATAATTTGAGGTGAAATAGCTTCCATAAATTGCATTCACTGCCGCAAACTGATTCATATCTTTTAAAAAAATACTTGTCTTAACAATATGTTGATATTCCATTCCTGCTTCTTTCAATAATGCTAAAATGTTTTTCATCACTTGATGTGTTTCAGACTGTATATTATCCATTATTATATTTCCTGTTGAAGGATCTATAGCAATTTGCCCAGAGGCATAAAGCATGTTACCAACTTTTACAGCTTGCGAATAGGGGCCAATAGGAGCAGGGGCATTTTTTGTATGGATGATGGTTGTCATAAATGTTGTTGGGAATTTTATTGAGCTGATAAATTATCTTTGCGAAAATAGCAGATTCTGATGTCACGGATTTTATTGTTAGATAATTATGATTCGTTTACCTGGAACCTGTTGCATTACCTCGAAATGTTAACAGCGGATGAAATTTGCGTTTTTCGTAATGATGAGATTTCTTTAGCGGATATTGCCACCTTTGATCGTATCGTTTTATCACCTGGACCAGGGATGCCAACTGAAGCAGGAATTTTAATTCCTCTCATTAAAGAGTACGCAACAATAAAGCCCCTTTTAGGTGTATGTTTAGGACATCAAGCTATAGCAGAAGCATTTGGTGGATCACTCTTACAATTATCAGAAGTAGTACATGGTCTACAGCGAAAATGTATCATAACGGATTTGCAAGATGATTTCTTCAAAGGTGTACCAAATACTTTCGAAGCAGGACGATACCATAGTTGGCTGGTGGACGAAAAGACTTTGCCCACAACTTTTAAAGTACTTGCGCGCGACGAACAAGCGCATATCATGGCAATGAAACATGTTGATTTGCCAATTTATTCTTTACAATTTCACCCAGAATCTGTGATGACCGCTTTTGGCAAACAGATACTTCAAAATTGGCTGGAGATCACAAGCTAATCACATATTTCTATCTTTGTGACGAAAGCAAACTGTCCTGTCGCTCTTCGTTTACGGAGGGAGGAAAGTCCGGGCAACACAGAGCACCACACTTCCTAACGGGAAGGCAATTCATTGGGAACGATGGATTGACAGAAAGGGCCGCAGAAAATAACCGCCTCCTTGTGAGGCACGGGTGAAAATGTGAGGTAAAAGCTCACGTCTTGTTATGGTAACATGCAAGAGGGTAAACCTTGTGGGTTGAAAAGCCAAATAGGTCAGGGCGAAGGGCTGCTCGCTCGAAGCTTGTTGCAAAACAAGATGCCCTGATGGGTAGGCTGATTCAGGTAGTGCGTGAGCGCAATCGCAGATAAATGACAGGATTTCAGCAATGCAAATTGATGAATACAGAACCCGGCTTATAGGTTTGCTTTCCTTTTTATTTTTGATATGAATAACTAAATGCACAAATAATAATCTTTGCAAACAGATTAACTAATTTGTTTCTGAACTAACATATGAATCTCCGCAAATTATTTATTAAAGTTAGTAATAAACACGACCTCTATTACCGTATTGTTTTAATTACGCTTTCCATCATAGGTATAACTGCTTTTCTGCCACGACAAATGCGTTTCAAATACGATTTTGATCAAGGGGGAATTTGGATTTATGAGGATTTAAAAGCTCCATTCGATTTCCCATTATATAAATCTAAGGCGCAACTAGAGGAGGAAAAGAATGTGGTTATTAATCAATCGCCTTTATTTTTTAAAGTGGATACTTTAGCACAAAATCGTGCATTACTGGAATTTCATTCATTGTATAAAGAAGAAAATAATAAAGCATTAATTCAAGGTGATGAAATCATTCATCAGTTTTATAAGCAAGGATTAATTGATTTGCCTCGGAATTATTCCGTCGATCAAAATCAACAAGTTTTATTGTTGAAAGGAAACAAATCTGTTCCAACAGAATTGTCAGCTCATCTACAATTGAATCAAGTAGCAGCTGAAATTGAACGGCAACTCATCAATAAAAATTTGCAAGGGGATGGAATGTTATTGGCCTCATTGGTTCAGTCGATTAAACCAAATATTATTTATGATGGTGTCCTAACTGAACGTAACCGACAACAATATCTAGAAGCAATAAATCCGACAAGAGGATTAGTGAAAGAAGGTGCAGTGATTATTGAACATGGAAAATTTGTTGGTCAGCGCGAATACGATCAATTAAATTCTTTAAAAATTGCCTTTGGTGGAAACGAAGCGGCTAACATTGAGATACGACCGTCTCTTTATCTTGGTTATCTCTTGCTTGTTTGTACTGCTATTGGAGTTTTACTAACGTTTATTTGGTTGTTGCGAAAGGATATATTATTGGACAGCAGAAAAATTTCATTATTATTTCTATTAATCGTATCAACTTGCATCATTTATTCGCAATTGTTGGCGAGTAATCGAATGAATATGATGTTGCTGCCATTGTGTATTTTACCTCTTGTTACTAGAGCTTTTTTTGATACACGTACTGCCTTATTTACCCATGTGTTAACGATATTAATTTTAGGTACGGTTGCCCCGGGAGGTTTTGATTTCGTTTACATGCAAATTGTAGCTGGAATGGTTGCTATTTTTAGTATCGTAAATATGCGTAAGCGATCTCAGCTTTTTATTGCTGCTGGAATTATATTTATTGCGTATCTCGTTTCTTACATCGGCTTATCATTATTATCTGAAGGATCGTTGGATAAAATAAATTATTCGAATGCTGTTTGGTTGCTTGGAAATTGTTTGCTCACATTATTAAGTTATCCATTAATATTTTTTATTGAAAAAACTTTTTCCGTTACTTCTGATTTTACATTGATGGAGCTTACTGATTTTAACAGTGATTTGTTGCGCGAACTTGCAACGAAAACACCAGGAACATTTCAGCATTCATTGCAAGTTGCGAACTTAGCAGAAGCAGCAATTTATAAGATAGGCGGCAACTCTTTATTGGTACGAGTGGGCGCATTGTATCATGATGTTGGTAAGATGGATATGCCAATGTATTTTATAGAAAATCAAAGTACTCAAATGAATCCTCACGATGAATTATCATTTGATGAAAGTGCTTCTATAATTATTAGTCATGTGATTAGAGGTATCGAGCGTGCAAGGAAACATAAACTTCCCGATGTTGTTGTGGATTTTATTCGAACACATCACGGTACTACAGTTGTTCAATATTTTTATCAATCATTTTTAAAAAATTTCCCTGATGAAGTGGCAGATATTGATGATTTTCGATATCCCGGCCCAAAGCCTTTTTCTAAAGAGACTGCGGTTTTGATGATGGCAGATTCTGTAGAGGCTTCTGCGCGAAGTCTTACTTCACATGATGCAGAGTCCATTGATCACCTTGTTGATAAAATCATCAATCATCAGATTGAAAGCGGACAGTTTGAAAATTGTGATATTACCTATCGAGATATTACAGTCATTAAAAAGATTTTCAAGAAAATGCTGAATAGTATTTATCATGTTAGAGTGGCGTATCCTTCTGCATAAAAAGTTGATTTTTAACCTCCAAGTATAGATTTTTAGGATGAGATTAATTAAATTTAAGATAATTTGAGTTCCATTAAATTTAGATCTATCAATTGCATTTTAAAATGTTTGTTTTTTACTCCTTCGTAAGTAAAATCTTTCTATTTATGATAAAATTGCATTAATAACATAAGGAAATTATACCTTTGTGCGATAATTATGGCAGATATTATTCATCTTTTACCTGATGCTGTTGCAAATCAAATTGCTGCAGGAGAAGTGATACAGCGTCCGGCTTCTGCTGTTAAAGAAGTATTAGAAAATGCAGTAGATGCTGGAAGTAGCCGAATCCAATTGATTATCCGTGATGCGGGAAAAACCTTAATTCAAGTGATTGATGATGGAGGAGGAATGTCGGAAACGGATTCACGTCTAAGTTTTGAACGTCATGCAACCTCTAAAATAAGGAAAGCCGAAGATCTTTTTTCATTGCATACAATGGGGTTTCGTGGAGAGGCTTTAGCATCCATCGCAGCAATTGCCCAAGTAGATTTAAAAAGTCGCTTGCGCGGATCAGAAATCGGAACTAAAGTTGTTATTGAAGCTTCAGTGTGTAAATCGCAAGATCCCGTTGCTACACCAGAAGGAACATCATTAGCAATCAAAAATCTTTTTTATAATGTACCAGCTAGAAGAAATTTCTTAAAATCTAATCCCGTTGAAACACGACACATTATTGAAGAGTTTACACGGGTTGCAATGTCGAATCCACAAATTCATTTTTCATTCCATCATAATGATTTGCAAGTTTTTGATTTAAGAGAAGGAAATTTTCGTCAGCGTATCGCATCTATTTGTGGAAACAATTATAATGAACGATTAGTGCCTGTTGAGGAAGATACCACGATTGTAAAATTAGAAGGTTTTATAGGTAAGCCAGAATTTGCTAAGAAGAATCGTGGAGAACAATATTTTTTTGTGAACAATCGATTTATTAAAGATAGCTATTTGCATCATGCCGTTAATGCTGCTTTTGATTCACTCATTCCTAAAGATGCTTATGCTTCTTATTGGCTTAAAATTTATATCGATCCTGCAAAAATTGATGTGAATATCCATCCTACAAAAACGGAAATTAAATTTGAGGATGAAAAATCGGTATATGCAATTTTACGTGCTGCAGTAAAGCGGGCACTAGGTAAATTTTCCATTGCACCTTCACTTGATTTTGATCAAGAACGTGCATTTGATGTTCCACTTGATAAATTAAATGCGATTCCAATTCAACCAGTAATAAAAGTAAATCCGAATTACAATCCGTTTAAACCTGAAACGTCATTTAATCCAAATATTGGTCGTGATAATTCATGGTCGCGAATGGAATCTCAACGTACGGATCAATGGCTTAAATTACATCAAGAACCAATACAACAAACAGTTTACAATGAAGAAGTAACTGAACCTGTTAAGGAATTACAACGAGAGATGGAAGAGTTGCCTGATGACCGATTTGTTTTAACAGGATCAAGAATTCTAAATATTTCTTTTAAAAATGGAATTTTATTAATTGACTTGCCTGGTGCGCATGAAAGAATATTGTATGAACGTTATCTTCATGCATTACAAACGAAAGCCGTTATTACACAACAGCAATTATTTCCACCACGATTACAATTAAGTCATGATGATGCTTTGTTAGTCACTGAATTGAATGATGAATTACGAAAACTTGGTTTTGATTTAACTGATTTTGGTAATAATACAATTGTGATTCACGGAATTCCTTCCGGATTAGATTCAGGAAAAGAAACAACAGTATTGCAAGAGTTACTGGAACAATTTAGAAATAATCGCAATCGTTTGGAGTTAAGCGCTGATGATAATCTCGCTCGTTCAATGGCCAGAAGTATGTCAGTAAAAGATTTACGAAACTATCAATATAAGGAGTTGCGAAAAATTGCTTTAGATTTATTGCAATGTGAAAATTCAAATTACGGAGTAAATGGCAAAACCATTCTGGTACATTTAAATTCGAATGATTTATTAAATTTCTTTCAATCTTAATTCCGTTAAACGGATTCAAATATGTCGTCAGAAGAGTTCAGACCATCCCGTTTTCAGATCCTGCCTCCTGTGGTCAAGAATCTGTTAATCATCAATGGAATTATGTTTCTTGCAACTACTGTAATCAATGAAAAATTTGGTTATGATTTAGCAGATTTTTTTGGATTACATTTTCCATCATCAGAATATTTTCGTCCCCATCAATACATCACTCACTTATTTATGCACGGCAGTTTGATGCATGTTTTTTCAAATATGTTTGCATTGTGGATGTTTGGTAATGTGTTGGAGAATTATTGGGGACCCAAAAGATTTCTTATTTTTTATCTCGTAACAGGTATTGGTGCAGCAATCATCCATACGTTATTTACATGGTACGAAGTGGAACAAATTCGTGCCGCTGTCGAAAATTTTTCAACGCATGTTAATCCCATCGATTTTAAATTATTTATCACACATTACATCGGATTTTTAGAACCTGGGCAAATTGAATCGCTGAATAAATTTTTTACTGATTGGCAATTATCACCTAATGATCCTGCATACTTGCGAGAAGCAAATGATTATGCCAATATGATTTTAAAGAATAAAATTGATATCCCAACGGTAGGTGCTTCAGGAGCAGTTTTCGGTGTGCTATTAGCTTTTGGGATGATGTTTCCGAATACAATTATTTATTTGTATTTTGCAATACCGGTGAAGGCAAAATGGTTTGTATTGTTTTACGGATTATTTGAATTGTATTCTGGAATCGAAAACAATCCAACCGATAATGTTGCACATTTCGCACATCTTGGTGGAATGTTGTTTGGATTCTTCCTCATTAAGGCATGGAAAAATAAACGTTTTGGTCGTAACGATTCACTATGAGTAATCCCATCAATGATATCAAATTGCAGTTCGGCAATGCAAAAGCATTGTACAGATTGATGTTTATTAATGTGTGCGTTTTCCTGGTGATCATGTTAACAAAAGCTGTGATTTATCTTTTTCAGTTGAATGATGGCGTTCTCACCGAAATCATTTCATACCTCAGTTTGCCATCTAGCTTACATCAGTTAATGTATCAACCATGGTCACTATTAACGTATATGTTTTTGCACGAAGGGGTGATGCATATTCTTTTCAATATGCTTGTGCTCTATTGGTCAGGAAAATTATTTACAGAATATTTAGGCAACGATAAATTTTGGGCAACATTTATTTTGGGTGGATTGGTAGGGGCATTATTTTATATTCTTGCTTTTAATTTATTTCCTGCATTTGCAACGACAAGTGATGCTTCACGATTATTAGGAGCCTCGGCTGGAGTAATTGCAGTTTTGGTCGCCTCCGCTACGCTCTTGCCTGATTACACCATATTCTTATTCATTTTCGGGCCAGTAAAATTGAAGTATATCGCAATTGTTTCGATACTGCTTTACGCCATTAGTATACCTAATGGAAATGCTGGAGGCGAAATAGCGCATTTAGGAGGAGCATTATTCGGTTTTGTGATGATAAAGCAATTGCGAAATGGTAAAGACTTAACATCGTGGTTCATCAATTTCGTTGGAATCTTTAGTGGTAAGAGAAAAGCAAAAATGAAAGTAGTGTCCAATAATAATAGAGTAACTCGACTTAAAGTGGATTATCAAGATTCAACACAAGATTCTATAGATCGAATTCTCGATAAAATAAATAGATCTGGATTTGATAGTTTAACTAAAGATGAAAAAGATGTGCTTTATAAAGCTAGTGGCAAAAAATAATTTCCTCATTTAGGAAAGGTTGTCCTATTTTTGGAATTTTTTATTGGCGTTTCAACTATTTAGATCCTATGTTAATAAAATAAGGCCATTTTTTAAACAAAAATTACATATAAGCATTTGGTTTTTAAGTCTTTAATTTTTATATATTGATAACTCTTTTTAATGTACAGATTTGGGAATTACTGGCATATACTTCGATTAGAAATTCAGGTAAATCACAAATAATTTAAAAAATTTTCACATGCGTGTTAAAATTTCATTCCTTAGGGATCAGATGTCAGCAAACACAATTCCGCTGCATCATCAAACATTACTTGCTGAAAGCCTCTATGTAATTCTGGATACTTTCGGTGGTGATCGTTCAGTTTTTAATTTCTCATCCTTAAAAGGAACATCAAAGATTCAAAATGGCTTCATGCGTTTTTTGAGTTCAAAAGTTACCTTGGTAGTTTCAAGTAGAAACGAAGATTTAATGGAGAAATTGGTATCTAAAATTTTTGAAATGCCCTATTTGGCGGTTGGGAAGATGAATCTAATGCCACGTAGTCATGAGATTATTCCTGATCCGGAATTTCAAACCAAAATGCGTTACTTGTGTATCAGTCCAATGATTTTGATCGATCCTCGTAAAGATCCTGAAAGAAGTCAAATGACTGTTGATCCTACTTCTCAAGAGTTTTCAGATATTCTTTATGAACAAACATTAGATCGTATGGAACGTGCTGGATTTACTGAGACACAACTAAATAATTTTGCTGAATTTGATGCTCAGCCCGATTTAGAATATGTTCAGAAATTGAATGAAACAGGAAAAAAATTCGCTCGTTACTATCGCGCGGCAGATGGAAGCACGATGATGGGATATTTATTGCCATTTACATTGCATGCTCATCCTGATGTTCACCGTTTTATATGGGATTGTGGGGTTGGAGCATTAAATGATCAAGGCTACGGAATGGTAGATCTTGTAAAAGTTGGATTAAACTAAATAATAGTAGATACATTTTAAACAAACAGGGCTATTTAGCCCTGTTTGTTTATTTTTAGCCTGTCACAATTAACCGCAGGCAAATAGATAATGAAATTCCGTAACCGCTTCTTATTTACGCTTTCTGTAATGTTATTATTTTTCACAACAATAATTTTATTACGTCAACCAATTTTAGATTTAGTAATTCGTAAAGCACAAGAAAAAGTTAAACAACGTTTTGGTGCAACGCTGATCATACAGGAAGCTGGATTTCTTGGCTTCCGAGATATTTATATGAAAAATGTTATTCTGATTCCTCCTGATGGAAAGGATACGTTGTTTACGATGCAAAGTTTGAAAGCTCGAATTCGAATTGGTAAGTTGCTGAAAATGCAGATTGGATTTCGAGAATTAGTGGTAGATAATGTTGAAGTGAATCTTGTAAAGACAGATAGTACTCACAGCAATTATTTATTTCTTTTTAAAAAACGTATTGAATTAGATACTGCCAAAGTTGTAAATTCTGATGGTTATAATGAACGTTTTAAAATGCTTTTTAGAAAAGTGAATGATATTTTTAATGAGGATATTACCATTCGCCAATTTGTTATAAATTATCAAGATGTTAATAGGAGGGAAATGGTAAAGATTCCTGAATTGTTTTTTGATGGTTCTTTATTCCAATCAAGTATTATTACTTCATCATTAGAAGGTGTTAATCTTTGGGTGGTAAAAGGTAAAGCAGATGCGGATAAAGGTCATTATGATTTTGCTGTAAACCGTATACGTGGTGCAGCGTATGCATTACCATTTTTTGATTTGATTGATGGTTTTAAAGTTTGTTTCGATGAAGCCAACGTAAAATTTTCAGCTGATGAATCAAGTGATATCATTCCAGTGAATGGTGACTTTGCAATGAAAAATCTAATCGTTAATCATTGGCGAATTTCTCCAGATGATGTATTGATGCCCGATATTAATTTTCATTTGATAGCTAATATAGCAACAGATAGTATTCAAGTTGCTCCTGGTACTTTATTTCGTTTGAATAAACTTCCAATAAATATAACTTTAAGTTATAATAGAAATCCTGAACAGCGAATTACTCTTGATGAAGGGTTTACTGTTGCTGATGCACAAGATTTATTTTCATCACTTCCCGATGGAATGTTTCATACGTTTAAAGGCTTCAAAGCAAGCGGTGAATTAGCCCATTCTTTGCATTTTGATTTATTACCTAAATATCCCGATTCCTTATCGTTTGATTCACAATTGAAGAAAAAGAATTTTCGCATACTTGAATATGGAACTGAAAATTTTAGTAAAATGTCAGCACCATTTTCTTTTTTAGCTATGGATGGTGATCGACCCCTTCGAAGTTTTGTCATAGGACCAGAAAATCCATTATTCACACCTTATGATCAGATTTCTGATTACCTAAAAAACACGATCCTTACTTCTGAAGATCCTAGCTTTTTTAATCATACAGGATTCGTAGAAGAATCGTTTCGCGAATCTATCGCAACAAATATTAAGCAAGGTCGATTTGCAAGAGGAGGGAGTACCATTTCAATGCAACTGGTGAAAAATATTCACTTGAGTAGAAATAAAACGATTGCACGTAAACTCGAAGAAGCATTGATTGTTTGGTTGATAGAACAAAATCGTTTAGTGAGTAAGGAACGAATGTTTGAGGTCTATCTTAATATCATTGAATGGGGGCCAAATATATATGGCATAGGAGAAGCATCGCATTTTTATTTTGGAAAATCTCCTAAAGATCTCACTCTTGCAGAATCAATTTATTTGTCAAGTTTAATTCCTCATCCAAAATATTTTAGTTATAGTTTTGATGGAGATGGGAATTTAAAACCATTTATGGCAAATTATTTTAAACTCGTTGCTGGAAGATTAGTGAAGCGTGAAAAGATCACTCAAGCTGAAGCAGATTCTTTACAACCAATTGTTCATCTAAATGGTTTGGCATTGCAAATTGTTATGCCTTTGGATTCTGTTCCTGTTGACTCTTTAGAGTTGGAACAGTTACAGATTCAGTAAACATTTTTTATAATAGATATTATTTGATGGATAGCTAACAATGAGTCGCTAGCGACGAAGATGAAACTATTTTTTTTAATTGAGAAGTTGACACGCCGTGTCAGCGTGAAGGGATTTTAATATACTACCATTCGAATTTTCTTTGTGATACTGAATTTTCCTTCGAAAAAATTTGAATCCTTTCAACTTTATTGTCTTGCTGTAAAACAAACAATTCGTATTCTAATCTTTTTTTGTTCATTTCTTTTACTTGTATAACCGAACGTTTGAGAGCTCATGGATACATTTGAAAAACATACGAATCATCCATAAAAGAAACGAACAAAAGAAAAGTACACAAGCGTAACTAACTATCAATTTATCAAAGTGCAAACTACAATGGCAATTAAGTGCAATACAAAATGCAGTGGTTGCTATTTACTACTATCGGTACATCAATTGTCGGTTCGCCCATATGCTGGACCACCACCGCACTCACAATGCTTAAATTGTTCACATTGAAATATTTCAAATAGTCTGAACCATGATTAAAATGATTACTATGATTAAAATGATTAAAAAGATTTAGTTCACAGATTACGAATTCTTTTTTGGTGTCAATTTACAAACTATAAATTGACACCAAAAACCTAACAGCAACATCATAAGACGCCTAAGTTGGCATCGATACATTATAATAAATGCTTTCATGAAAAATGCTTTTAGAACCAAAGTTTCTTCATTGCCAGGTTCAGCGTTCGTTGATGATGCGAGGCCGCGCGGCCATGAGCCATACGAAAGGATTACCATTGGTAAAATGTTGACACGCCGTGAGAGCGTGAAGGGATTTTAATATACTATCACTCGGATTTTCTTTGTGATACTGAATTTTCCTTCGAAAAAGTTTTGACGCTACCATCTAAATAAATTCAGAATAATAATAAGGTTTCGTATTCTAATCTTTTTTTGTTCATTTCTTTTACTTGTATAACCGAACGTTTGAGAGCTCATGGATACATTTGAAAAACATACGAATCATCCATAAAAGAAACGAACCAAAGAAAAGTAAACAAGCGTAACCAACTATCAATTTATCAAAGTGCAAACTACACTGGCAATTAAATGAAATACAAATGGTAGTAGTTTCTAATTTCTTCATCGGTACATCAATTGATAGTTCGCTCTTACGCTTGACCACCACAGCACTCACAATGCTTAAATTTTAGACATAGAGGATGATTTAATCTTCGTAGAAAAAATTGCACTTATAACTTGAACTTACATGTGCAGGAATATTTAATTCGCCATATAATGGTTACTTCTGGATAATTTAATCCTACCTCAGTTTCCATACTTTTGTTGACGATCGTGACAGATCTTAAAAAAAACCTCTAAAGTAAATTTACTTCAGAGGTTTTTTTTATTAAATTTTCCTTTTATTGAACAATAACTTTTTGTGTAAAAATTCCTTTTGCATTTTGCACTTGTAAGTTATAAATACCTTGCTCCAGATTAGAAATGTCTAATGAACTTTCTTTTGTATAAATGATTTCATGCTTCACTAATCGTCCTGTTTGATCAAATAAACGGTACTGAGAATTTTTAGAATCTAGCAACTGAATATTTAATTTATCATGTGCTGGATTCGGATAAACACCAAATCCTTTTTCCGAAATCTCTTTTATTCCAACTCCAGATTGTACTGTTACAGTAACGGGATTTCTTGTGCTCTCACAATCATACTCAGGAAGTTTTAATTTCCAATCATAGAAATAATAAAAATAATTACCTCCGGCTGAGCTGGTAGTTATAGTAACAACATTTGCAGAAGTGTAAGGATAAGCTACTCCAATACTGTTTCTTTTTAAACGTGGACCAATCGTCCCACCTATTCCTGGTAAAAGTTTATTTGTAATCGTATCAGTTGTTAATTCGTAATTTGTTCCTGGTGAAATTGTGAAATTTAGTGTTACAATTTGCGAATCAGGAACTAGTTGCGTTATATTAGCAGTAAGTGAATCTAAAACAATTCCATTCTTTATCAATAAAATTGTTCTTGGTCCAGCTACATCTGTAAATACTTTTACATTTTCTAAAGTGCATGTTTGTAAAACATTAAAGTACATAGATGCATTTACTGTATTTCCACTATAAGGACTTAAACCAAAAGGAGAAAGCATTCCAGCTGAACTTATAGCACCACCATAAGAAATTGAATCCTGAACATAATACGTAGCATTGCTTGTTAATAATGGAGTTGTGAAAGCATTTCCACTTGCAACTGGAGTTCCGCCACTTGCTGCCGTAAACCAATTTACATTGGTTCCAATCGAATGGAGCGATGCAACACCAGGGCCAATTAATGTTGTATCATTTGCAGTTGGTGCTGTTACCGTATGTACAATTAATTGTATCGGTGTTGAAGTAAATTGTTGACAGTATCCTTGTATCATCAAGGTGTACAATCCGTCTTGAGTAGCAACTGTTGTTTGAGTAGTATCACCATTCGACCATAAATAAGATATTTGATTTGCTGGCCCAACAAGTTGTACGGAACTTCCCGTACAAAATTCAGTATCACCAATAGCTGCTATAGCTGGAGTTTGATCTGGTGATTGGTAAACAAAAATAGAAGGCGAAATGCCAATACAATTATTTCCAGTTGTGCTGATGGTAACCATAAATTCTCCTTGCGCTGTTGCCATTAAATTTTGTGCGGTAGATCCGTCCGACCATAAGTAAGTATAGCCAGATGGGGCAGATAAATTTACGGTTTGCCCTGCGCATATTACAAGTGGGTTAATAGTGGTCGTAATGCTCGCCACAGGTGATATACAATCATTTTCTATGATGGTCATGAATTGATCCACTACAGGGTTAATAATAGTTTGTAATGTTCCTGCAGGCCATCTTATTATTATTGAATCAATTTGTGTTGCAGCACCTAAACCAAAATGAAGCATTGCTGTGTTATTAGTTCCATAAGATTCACCCGCTTTCACTTCACGAATCTGTACTCCCCAAGTGCCATAAATGGAAGCTCTTGCACCAATAGCTCCTGAGTTAGAATTTACGCCTCTCAAATCAAGAGTTATAAAGTGATTTGAGTTCTTTTGTCCTAACCATATAACATCATTTACTGTAGTGCTAGGTGTTGTATAAATGGATGCATAACTTCCATACACATCAATAAATCCATCATGATTAAGATCGCCAATAGCAAATGATTCCATTTGATTGCTATCGAACAATCCGTTTATGTTCGTGAAAGTTCCGTTGCCATTGTTATGACTGAGTTTCGAATCACTACCTGTTATAAGGATGTCAATAAATCCATCGTTGTCAAAGTCTTCCATCACACTTTCAATGGGTGTAATTCCTGAAATGTCAAAACCAGTTTGAGCGGTGATATCAGTATAATGTCCTGTACCATCATTTTGCATAATCTGACTTTCATGATCATGATTCGTAACCAATAAATCAAGATCACCATCGTTATCTATATCGCCAAAACTAGCTGTCCAGGATTGCCACTTATTATTCAAATTATAGTTCGCTGCATTTTCAGTATAGGTGCCGTTACCATTGTTTTCAAATAGCACATCAATTCTTCTTGCATCATTCGTGTCATTAACACTTTGTCGGCATTTTGCGATGTACAAATCAAGATCACCATCATTATCAAAATCTGTATAAACACTTCCATAGTTTCCTGAATCGTCTGTTGCACTCACATCAAAATTTATTAAAGTAGAAACAGCAAGCGTGCCTGTTCCATCATTCAAATAAAGATGACTTTCCGCATTGTCATCACAGCAAAATAAATCAATCCAACCATCATTGTTAAAATCTCCAAAGGTTGCATTTTGCAAAAAATAATTTGAGTTTGGAATAGAAATAAAACTACCACCAGTTCCAGTTGAGTTCGTCATAAATATTTTCACAGCACCGTTATTAATGGGTCCACCAGCAACAATATCCATATATCCATTTTTGTCGATATCGGCAACAGCAATCGTCCAACCAAAATGACCATTAGGAGTTGGGTTAGGGCCAAAATCTCCTAGGAAAAGAGTTTGAAATTGATTCCCTGATTTTTGGATTTGCACGTACAATAAATGTGTTTGATCTAAACGAATAATATCATCCAATCCATCTTTGTTCCAATCAACAACTGCTACCGGACAACCACTATGAAAATTTGGATTGTCTAAAAGTTGATTTGCATTTTTAAAGGCTGTTTGAGCATTCAGATGAAAACTAAAAAAAGTCATCAGTACTATAAGCAAGATTTTGTAGTTAGTTACCTTCATATCGTTATTGTTTGGTGTTTTTAAAGTAAGTATGTTTCTATGATTTTTTTATAAGCGAACAATTCGTTCGGTATAATTTGTATTGTTAGTAATGATTTTTATTAAATAAATCCCAGAAATTTCTGGAAGGATTATTTCTATATTATTTTCTTTTAAGAATTTAATGTTGGGATCAAATGATTGACCTTTTAAATTATAAACTTTTACTGACTGTATGTTTTGCATAAGTCCATAAATTGTAACATGACCATCCTTACTAGGGTTGGGCCAGACACTTATTTTTTGATAGCTATTATTAGCTTTAATGCCAGTATTGACATGTATGTTTTGAATTGTATCACTAACAACTAAAACTGGTGAACGATCAGCATCATTAAACATTCTACGAAAAGTGTCGATCTCGGATGAGTTAAAGGTAAACATTTCTTTCACAAAATCTGGAGGAAGTGTTTGGTAATAAACGGAAGCAGTCAAGTTGAAAAATCCAGTAAAGCCTTTGAGCGGGATGTGATAATGAACAACATCTCTTCCTGTACCTTCATTCAATCCATTTTTGTTAAAGTTAGGATCGTTCAATGCATCACCTGCAATAAAACAGGTATCATAAACATAATGAAAAGTTGTAAATCCTAATGGCGGAATGCGATTGTCTTTTAATTTGCTTGCTGTTCTTTCGAGCACTGTAGTTTTATTTCCATTCACATCAGCCATCACCATTTCATAAATCTGTGTTTGGGTTTCATTCGTGATTACATCATGATGAGGTTCAAAATTCGGATTAATATTTTGAACTTCGTAAGTACTATCGAACAATCCAGAAGCAAAAATAGTATCGCCAATGGAAGAGATAGCAGTTAATTGCAAAACAGCTCTGCGAGAAGGATATCCACTCGGGAATTTATGTCCAGCTTGATTGATAAGTGTAACCGAAACAAAAGCAGTATCAGTAATAATAGTATCTATAATTGCATTAATGATCAATGAATTTTGCTTAAGTTGTCTACTTGTAGCTGCAAGTGTAGAATCGAAATTGACGTCTGGAGCTGTGACATTTAACGAGACTTTATTTTGTTTTATCAGATTTACCATAAAAGAATTTGCACCAACAAATTGATGCTGATTAAATGGTGCTCTTCCCGGCATAGCAATATTACCTGTAGCAAGTATTACGGGATCTTCAATAACAGGCATGTGGCAAGTTTGACATGTAACACCTAAAGCTGGATAAGAAGAGTTTACCCATTCATGAAATGTCGATTGTTCTACAAAGGTTCCACCATTGGGTGCACCAGTAAGATCTACTGTATTTGAAATCAATGTATGACAGGATGAACACATTCGTCCTTCACTCACATGATTTCCTTTCACCGGTGTAAATCCTACATATAACTGCATTGGACCAACAACTGGCATATCGAATGGCCCATAAGCAACTTTGTTGGTATCGTAAGGAATATTCCCAGTAAATAATTGACCTAAACTATCTGGTCCAATCGAATGACAACTACCACATGCTACCCCTGAAAGTCCTAGTGAATCAATAACAAGTTCCGCAATGGTGTAATAGGGATGACCTTTAAAAAAAGCAGTGTAATGCCCCATTGGAGCATGGCAAGATGTACACAATGTTTGAAGTTGGTTACTGTGAGCAGGATTCGTTAAGATTTCATGGCTAACTTTTGCTCGCCACAGTGGATCAATACCCGCCAAGCCCATCATCGAAGTTTCCCAATCGTCGTAGAGATTTACATCGACACCAGCTCCATCAACAGAGGCAAATCCCATCGGATCAAATCCATGACAACCTTTACAATTTTGTGGAGTTAAGAAGAATTCACCGGGTGAGATTGGATTTGCATGTAGCATTTTTTGCATCTTAGCAAGGTCCGTTGCCGAATGGAAAGTTAGTGGCTTCGACAGGTTTCCCGGTATCATTGCAACAACACAAACAAATGCAATAACAGCTAGAATAACTGTAAAGGTTTTTTTCAAGATAGAAGGGAGGGTAACATTAAACCAAGAATGTTGGCATTAATGATAAATTGTTTTGGAATCGTAAATTTAAGAAATGCAAAAGGAATTACAATGAGTTTTATAGATTAATAAGTGGAATTATGATTTCCTGAATGTTAATAATTTTGTGAGAAAATTTTTAGGAAAAAATTAACAGGATACTTCGAGGTTATTTCGATATTTTGTATTGATTCTTAGTAACTTAGAATGTAAATAGTGGTTTACTAACAGGTCGTTTGTTTAAAAAATGTTTTAATAAAGCGATTTCTGGGAGTTTGCGGAACCTAAATTTGAAATTATGATATCGGATATTCCGATCTTTGAAGCCTTTAAAGAACAGCAGCAGAACACATGGCGAAGAAAATAGAATCCCCAACAATCGATCATAATTATACCGAAGATAGCATTCAAAGCCTTGATTGGAAGCAACATATACGTTTGCGACCT
>JANXSD010000178.1 GCA_025352785.1 Bacteroidota bacterium | reverse complement strand
GCTAATGTGCTAATGGGTTAATGAGATAATGTGCTAATGGGTTAATGAGATAATGTGCTAATGGGTTAATGAGATAATGTGCCCCTTAGGATATATATATATTATGAATATTTGAAAAAACAAACTTAGTTTTTAAAAAATAATTTACGTAGGAATAGTATATTTATATGTGAAAAATTTGAGCATAAGAAGTGCGGCTGTGGTCAAGCGAAAGTGCGAACCAACAATTGGTTGACCGATGTAGTAAATAGAAACTACTGCATTTTTTTTTCTCTTAATAACCTTTGTAGTATGAACAAAATTCAATTGTTGGTTGGTTTCGCTTGTGCCCTTTTCTTTGGTTCGTTTCTTTTTGGCATAAAAAGAAATGAACAAACTTTCTGCTGTCCTGAGTTTTTAACTTAGGACATTCCAGTAACGATTTAATAAAGGTCTTTTAGTTGCAAACTAAAGCTATCATAGGTTGTTGGCTTATAAAAAAAATTACATTTTGCCTCTAAATTTGTTGCAATAGATACTTCAGCCGTAGTTATGTATGATAAATTTCACAATTGAATTTCCAAAAACAAATATCAATATTGTAATTATTAAATAGATAATTACTTTTGTTTTTATTCATTTTAAATTAGGCACTTCATTATTATTAAAAGAATTGAATTTTTGCTCGATATATTTTTTTTTAATTTTTAAAATTATATAACAAATTAATGCTGTTGGAGCAAAAATTAAAAACCCATTTATTCTCTTTTCCCAAAAGAATGTGAAATGTTTCCGTTGTAAATTTATATCAGGAAACCAATTGCTTTTAATTATTCCAGAAATAGCAATTACATTAAAACAAATTGGAATTAACGTAATGACAAAAGCATGCATTTTTTGATCATATTCAGGGAACTTCCTTCTTTCAAAGTACTTGAGAAGCCTGAAATAAATATAAATTATTGTTTCCATGTTTAATCTAAATATCCTTTGTTGTACTAATTTGTAAAGTTAGTACATTCAAGAAAAGTTTGAATAAAATTCTTTAGTTGAAACCTAAAGACAGCTTTGGAGATCAATTTGATGTAATGTTTAAAATAATCAATCATAATCGTGAAATGAAAATATTAATTTTTGAATCAAACTCTTTTAATTCAGGCAAAGTTTTAAATATTCCAAAAACTGCTGCACCACTTCCACTCATCGAAGCATATATTGCTCCTTCATCATAAAGTTGTTGTTTGATGTTTGCAATAATTGGATGATGTTTGCATACTACCTCTTCGAAATCATTTATTAAAAGTCCTTTCCAATTTGCAATTGGTGATTGAATAAGTGTACGCAAATCATTCGATGGAATAGAAGGTGTAATCCAACTATATGCATCTCGTGTGCTAACAGAAATCGGTGGCATCACAATCGCAATATAATAGACACTTAAATCGATTTCAATTATATTTAATACTTCACCACGGCTTGTTGCGATCATCGGTTTGTTCGCAATAAAAAATGGACAATCGCTACCAAGTTGCGAAGCATATAACATGAGTTGATAATTGGCGATCTTTAAATCACAGACATCATTAATTAATTTTAGCATAAATGCGGCATCCGAAGAACCGCCACCTAATCCTGCACCCATTGGAATTACTTTATGCAAATGCGCTTGAAGATTAGGAAGTGAAAAATCTTCTTTAAGTAATTGCCAAGCTTTATAGCAGAGATTCGAGTTTAGATTTCCAGGGACAGGAATTCCGGAAAACGTCATCTCAAAATCTTGCAAGCCACCTTCAATTAATTCCAAGGCATCGGTCCAGCCAACAGGATAGAAAATGCTTTCAATTTCATGATAGCCATCTAACCGTTTTGCGGTGATATGTAGCCCTAAATTGATTTTTGCGCTTGGAAATGAAATCATAATGCCCTCGTTAACAGGATTATTATCAACTGCGAAACTAGGGTTTTTTATTTTCGGGTATATTTGTTTTTTAAAAACCGTTCAGAATGAGTAGCATATTGTTGGATTTCGAGAAACCCTTAGAAGAATTGCACGAACAATTAATGAAGGCAAAACAGATTCAGGAGAAAGGAAAAGTGAACGTGAATACGGTCATTAAGGAACTTGAATCGAAGATTGAAAAAACACGTAAAGATTTGTATAGCAATCTTTCTGCTTGGCAACGCGTACAGTTAAGTCGCCATCCAGAACGACCATATACGCTCGACTATATCAATGCTATCACTGAAGGAAATTTCCTGGAATTATTTGGTGATCGACAAGTAAAAGATGACAAAGCAATGATTGGAGGTTTTGGAAGTATTAATGGAGAAACCGTCATGTTTGTCGGTCAGCAGAAGGGAAATAACACCAAAGCACGTCAGTTTCGCAACTTTGGAATGCCCAATCCAGAAGGTTACCGAAAAGCTTTGCGCTTATTTAAGTTGGCAGAGAAATTCAACAAGCCCATCATTACTTTAATTGATACTCCAGGGGCTTTTCCAGGCTTAGAAGCTGAAGAGCGAGGACAAGGTGAAGCGATTGCACGAAATCTTTATGAGATGTCGATTTTGAAGGTGCCAGTAATTTGTATTATCATTGGTGAAGGTGCTTCTGGAGGAGCTTTAGGAATTGGAATTGGAGATAAAGTTTTGATGCTTGAAAATACGTGGTACTCGGTGATTTCTCCTGAGTCGTGCTCCAGTATTTTATGGCGTAATTGGGATAATAAGGAACGTGCTGCGGATGCTTTAAAACTTACTTCACTTGATATGAGTGAGTTAAAACTTATTGATGGCATCATTAGCGAGCCTGTTGGTGGCGCCCATTCTAACCATCCCGAAATTTTTGAATCCGTAAAGCGTGAGATCATCAAACATCTTGCAGTACTTACGAAGATGGATCCTGAAATGCGTGTGCAACAACGATTAGAAAAATTTTGCTCGATGGGAGTGTATAAGGAAGAGTAATTCAATGTGCCAATGAAAATCAGTATGCCAATATGCCAATGAAATTATTTTAGATATTACATTGTTGGTGCATATTAGCATAATTTTTACTGGTGCATTTGTAAGTTAAAACACTGGCACATTAGCACATTTGTTTATGGGAAATTGGCACATTAGCATATCGGCACATTAGCACATTGATTTGTGTTGATAAGTGTAAAAGTTATTTCCCTGACTTTAAACATAATCCGTTTCTGTTTAAAACTTTATCAAGACTCAAAACAGAAGCGAATTACCTTTGTAGAATATGGATACCGATAAACCTGTTATCAGGAAAAAAACTTCGAAACAATTTATGCCTTCTGATTTTATTCAGGGAAAATTACCACCTCAGGCTACTGACTTGGAAGAAGCAGTTTTAGGTGCTTTAATGTTGGATAAAAATGCCGTTGCGGAAGTAATCGATGTACTTCATCCTGATTGTTTTTATAAGGATTCCAATCAAAAAATATTTAAGGCCATCCACACATTATTTCATCAAACGCAGCCTGTTGATATCCTTACAGTAACACAACAACTTCGCAAGACTGCCGAGTTAGAAATGGCTGGAGGCGCGTATTATATCACTCAACTTACCAACCGTGTTGCCTCTGCAGCGAATATTGAATTTCATGCGCGGATCGTTCTTCAGAAATATATTCAGCGAGAACTGATTCGTATTTCTAGTGATACCATTCGTGATGCGTATGAAGAAACATCCGATGTGTTGGAATTATTGGATAAGGCCGAACGTAATTTATTTGCTATCGCAGAAAGTAATATCCGTAAGAAATACGAAGACATGCATACTTTGATCACGAAGGCGATTAAAGAGGTGGAAGTGGCAGCGAAGCAAGATACTGGCGTTACGGGTGTTCCGAGCGGATTTACAGATTTGGATCGTGTTACTGCAGGTTGGCAGAAGTCAGATCTCATCATCTTGGCTGCGCGTCCGGGTATGGGTAAAACAGCTTTCGTTTTGGGCTTAGCACGTAATGCTGCGGTAGGATTTAACAAGCCTGTCGCCTTTTTCAGTTTAGAGATGTCATCGATACAATTGGTGAACCGTTTGATATCCAGTGAGACGGAAATAAACACCGAAAAACTTCGTAAAGGACAATTGCTCGATCATGAATGGCAGCAACTCAATAAAAAAGTAACTCCTCTTACAAATGCTCCAATTTATATTGACGATTCACCAGCGCTTTCTGTTTTTGAATTAAGAGCAAAATGTCGTCGTTTGAAGGCTGAGAAAAAAATAGAACTCATCATCATCGATTATTTGCAATTGATGGTTGGAGGAAACGACAATAATAAAAATGGAAATCGTGAACAGGAAATCAGTCATATTTCGCGATCGTTGAAAAGTATTGCCAAAGAATTAGAAGTTCCTATCATCGCACTTTCGCAATTGAGTCGTGCTGCAGAAACACGAGGGCAAGGTAAACGTCCTCAGTTGAGTGATCTTCGTGAATCTGGAGCCATTGAGCAGGATGCGGATATGGTAATGTTCATTTATCGTCCAGAGTATTATGGATTAACGGAAACGGAAGAGCATGAGCCAACAAATAATCTTGCGGAAATCATTGTAGCGAAAAATCGTAATGGTGCTTTAAAAACCGTTAATCTCAAATTCCTTGGACATCTTACCAAGTTCACTGATATGGAAGAATTCGATTTTGTGGATGAATCACCAATGGTAAAAATTCAGAATCCGAATATCTCCTCCGATCGAATGACGAGAAATTCGAGGATGAACGATATGCAGGATGAGCCACCTTTTTAATTCAATTAAGTCGCGATAGTTATCGGGATACGAATTTAAAATTTGGGATTATGCATTACGTTTATAACTATGTAACATTGTACCTTTATCAACGTTATTAGTAAATCTATCATGTCGAAAAAAATAGCCATTCTTTTAATATTTTGTTTTGTTGCTGCGATCCCGTTGAAGGCCTCGTATATACTGATCCCGATGGATAATACGCAGAAGAACCACCTTAAAGCGTACGGTGTTGCATTTTGGTTGCTCACCAATCAATTGGAAGTAGATTGGTTGCTAAATTATCGTGGTGGTAGTTTTATGTTTAAGCAATTGCCATCGATAGAGAAAGAATGTACTATTCGTGGTGTGAGTTATTCTGTAATTGCTGATGGACAAGCTGCGGCTATTTTGGATGAGATTGCTCAACCGGAAGCAAACATGGATCTCGTGAAGTTGGAAAAGGTACCCAAGATGGCCGTTTATTCGCCGAAGGACAAATTACCATGGGATGATGCAGTTACGCTTGTGTTAACGTATGCTGAGATTCCGTATGAAGTAGTTTATGATGAGGAAATACTTTCTGGCAAGTTACCAATGTACGATTGGTTGCACATGCATCACGAAGATTTTACTGGACAGTACGGAAAATTCTATGCGATGTACCATACTGCACCGTGGTATCAAGAGCAAGTGCGAACTGATGAGAACATGGCGCATAAGTTAGGATACAATAAAGTTTCACAGATGAAGCTTGCAGTGGCGCAAAAAATCCGTGACTTCACTGCAGGTGGAGGATTTTTATTTTCGATGTGTTCAGGAACGGATAGTTATGATATCGCATTAGCAGCAGAAGGTTTAGATATATGTGAAAAAATTTATGATGGCGATGGAACTACTGCCGATTACAATAGCAAACTTGATTACAGTAAATGTTTTGCGTTCCGTAATTTTAAGCTAGTTACCAATCCACTTGAGTACGAATTTTCAAATATTGATATGACAACAGTTCGTCGTATTCCCAAAAACGAAGATGTATTTACCCTCTTTGAATTTTCTGCGAAGTGGGATCCTGTTCCAACTATGTTATGTCAAAATCATGAGCAAGTAATTAAAGGTTTCATGGGGCAAACTACATCTTTCAACAAAGAATTTATTAAACCCGAAGTTTTAATCATGGGCGATAATAAAGCTGCAAATGAAGCACGCTATATTCACGGTGAATTTGGAAAAGGTACGTGGACATTTTATGGTGGTCATGATCCTGAAGATTATCAGCACATGGTTGGTGATCCACAAACAGATTTAAGTTTGCATCCTAACTCACCTGGATATCGTTTAATTTTAAACAACGTACTTTTTCCTGCTGCAAAAAAGAAAAAGCAGAAGACGTAGAATGACTTGATTAAAAAATTGGGATTTGATTTCTCAATTGATACTCAACGTAAAAACGCTTCCAACTTCAGGATCTGATGTTACATCAATATCTATATTGTGAAATGCTGCAATAGTTTTCACGATGGGTAATCCTAGACCATAACCTTCTGCTTCATTTTTATTGAGACGTTTGAAGCGATCAAAAATGGCAACTTGTTCGCCTTGGTCGATGCCGATTCCCGTATCACGAATTTCGATGGTGAATTTATTATTTACTTGATGGGTTGTAATGGTTATGGAGCCATTTTGCTTGTTGTATTTGATAGCGTTGTTAAGCAAGTTGGAAAAAAGCGTAAATAATAATGCTTTGTTACAAGGCTTTAATTCAACATCATCATAAAAATTTTTATAGAGACGAATATTTTTTTGGTTTAAACGATCATCTACTTCTTCGAGAACTTCTTCCAATAATTCATTAATTTTTACAACATCTGTTTTGATGTATTGATCATTTTCAATTTTAGACATCAACAAAAGTGCTTTGATGATTCTACTCATTCGGTTAAGTGTGCGTTGAGAATCCGTCAATCGAATTACAACGTCGTCAGGTGCGTTTCCTTCAACGATAATATTTTCTATGCGATTTTGAACGATGCTAATTGGTGTTTGTAATTCATGCGATACATTGGTAATAAATTCTTTTTCAATTTGAAAAGCATCTTTCAGCTTGTGCATCATTTCATTAATACGTTGATCTAGCTTATGGAATTCGAATGTTGAACTTGGAATACTTGTAAAGTCAAACGATGCAGGTGATGGAACTGGTTTTAGTTTGCTAGAGATAATTTTATTTAATGGCTTTAAAAGCAAACGTACGAATCCAAGATCTAAGAAAATAGAGATGGAAATAATGCCAAGCATAATCCATAATGAAAAGCGTTGTATAGTACTTTTAAGTTCTTCAATATTGCTAATTCCTTCCCCAATATTTAATTCATAAAGCTGATTATCATAGGTAAATTGTCGACGAAAAATACGATGCTCTAAGCGTTCCCCTTCAATAGACCAAGATTCATTTTTTATTTCAATATTGGGTTTCTTTGTTGATGGTTTTAAAATTGGATAGATGGCAACAAATTCTTCTTTTAGGATACTATAACTTTCGAAGCTGCAATCTTGTTCTAAAACGATATCATCAATTCCCCCGCGTTGAATGATACGCAAAACTTTTTCCCCTCTTGCAGTTAAACGACGATCAATATGATCATACGCAATTTTTTCGACGATAACAGGAAGGATGGCTACGAAAACAAGAATTATCAATGCCTTCGATACTGTATTGTAAATTGTAAACTTGGCTTGTAAAGTCATCGGTTTACCGGTAAAAAGATTCTTTATAGCCATTTACGGTTGTAAAATAATTTATAGAAAGAAAAGTATTCGTGTCATTCAATCTCGACACCGAACAATTTATAATTATTGAAATTAAGCATTCACTCGGTATCCAACACCTCTAACAGTTTCAAACCATTCGATAGGTGCTTGAGCAGAAAGTTTCTTGCGAAGATTTTTTACATGAACATCAATATAATTTGATTCATAATCATCTTCTAAAACATCACCCCAAATATGTTCTGTTAATTGCATGCGAGTAAGTACTCTGTTCTTATGCAATGCAAGATAATGTAATAAATCAAATTCCTTTTTGGTAAGGTTAATCGAATTTCCTTTGCAAATGACAGTACGATTTTGAATATCAATTTCAAAATCCTGTATTGACATTATATTCGTTTTCAGTCCGTGTTTACGGCGTAAAATTGCTTGCATTCTCGATTGTAATTCAGCTAAAGAAAATGGCTTTGGAATATAATCATCCGCACCTAAATCAAGCCCTGTAATTTTATCTTCTACTTCACCACGAGCAGTCAAAATAATGAAAGTAGCTTCACTACCTTTCTTCCTTGCTTCGCGCAATAGATCTAAGCCATCCATATCTGGAAGTCCTAAGTCCAACAATACAAAATCATAATTATTGAGATGTATTTTTTCGGCAGCGCTTTTACCATTGAAGGCTACATCACAGTTATAATTCTGACGAGTGAGATAGATTTCCATCTCATGTGATAAGCTGCGTTCGTCTTCTACTATTAATACATTCATAGGAATTTTAATTTGTTAATGTAATGTAAAACCAAATTTATAATGGATGATTTTTATAAGGATTGTTCGAGTGACATGAGGATTTTATCGCAAGCGTTATTTAATTCTTCTTCTGTAATTGTTAGTGGAGGAGCTAGTCGTAATTTATGTGGAGCAAACAAGAACCAATCTGTAATAATACCATTCTTTAAACAGTTCGCAATAACTTTTTGCGTTGTAATTTCATCACCTAAATCAAGCGCTAATAATAAACCTTTGCCAGAGATTGATTTTATTAATGGGTGCTTCAATCGAGATCGGATGATTGCTTCAAGCTGAGGTACTTTGACTTCACTATTTAATTCTTCAATAACTTCAATTGTTGCTAAACTTGCAGCACAACTTACGGGATGTCCGCCAAACGTGGTGATGTGTCCGAGTATAGGATCGTGCGTTAGTGTTTGCATTAAAGATTGTGCCGCCACGAATGCTGCGATTGGCATACCGCCTCCCATTCCCTTTGCGAGTACAATTATATCAGGTACAAATGAAAGAGGCGTGAAGGCGAAGAAACTGCCCGTTCTTCCGAAGCCAGTTTGTATCTCATCGGCAATAAATAAAGCACCTGTTTCAGTGCAACGGTTTCGGATGGCTCTTAAGAATTCAGGATCTACCACTTCGGCTCCGGCTTCACCACGAATAATTTCTACGAAGATACCCGCCGTTGATTCATCGATTAATTCGAGAGAATGCCAATCGTTATTATTGAGATGATAAACTTCTGGAAGTAAAGGTTTGAAAGGATCCGTAAAGTACGGATCACTCATCAAACTTAATGCGCCCGTTGAACTTCCGTGATACGCATTTTTGAATGAGAATATTTTCTTTCGTCCAGTAACTCTTCGAGCGAGTTTTAATGCACCATCAACGGCTTCAGCACCTGAATTAACAAAGTAAACAGCATCTAATCCAGGTAGAAGAGATGCAAGCTTAGTTGCGAGTTTCACCTGCGGACTTTGCACATATTCACCATACACCATCAGGTGCATGTAGTGATCCAACTGTTGATGAATTGCTTTTAGTACATGCGGATGACGATGGCCTACAGAACTTACCGCGATGCCACTTATCATATCCATGTACGACTTACCAAAAATGTCGTAAAGATAAATTCCTTCTGCACGAACGATCTCTAATCCCATCGGAGCAGGACTCGTTTGTGCAACATGATTTAAAAAAAGCTGACGCTGAGTGAGCATCGTCATATTCGTTTTGTTTTACAAAGAAGTAAGTGCTTCTTCGATGGCTTTAATTCTTGCTTCAGCATCCGATTTCTTTTTTTGTTCCGATTGAACCACTTCTGCTTTTGCATTGTTTACAAAGCGTTCGTTACTCAATTTTGCAACAACAGAATTTAGAAATCCGATGGTATACTCTTTTTCTTTTTCCAGTTTCTCTTTCTCGGCTTCTTTATCAACTGATTCGGTAAGTGGAATAAAGCACTCGAAATTTTTAATCACCAACGTGAATGTACCAGCAGGTTTTTCTGTTACCTGTTTTAATACCGATAAGTTGGCTAACTTACTTACTGCACCAGCAAATAAATCTAAGTTAATTGTTTTTGCATTCGCACTGTAAAATAGTTCAAGTGCTTCCTTGGGAGAAATATTTTTATTCTGACGAAAATTTCTTACTTCTGAAATTAATTCGGTTGCAACAGCAAATGAGGTTAATAATTTTTCATCATACTTTTCTATAGTTGGCCAACGAGCAATGATCATATCATCACCCTCTTTTCTTTCATCAAGTAAATGCCAAATTTCTTCAGCTATGAAAGGCATGAACGGTTGAATCACCTTCAAAATATTTTCGAAGAAATTTACCGTTGCATCATAACTGGCTTTATCAATTGGTTGTTGATATGCAGGTTTAATTAATTCAAGATACCATGCACAGAAATCATCCCAAATCAATTTGTACATACTGATCAATGCATCCGAAATTCTGTATTTATCATAATGATCATTGATCTCTGCTAATGCTTCGTTGAAACGTGCATGAAACCAATCGATAGCAACTTTATTTACTTGTGGTTGAACAATTGCAGTATCTACTTCCCATCCTTTTACCAATCGGAATGCATTCCAGATTTTATTTGCAAAATTTCTACCTTGCTCACATAAACTTTCATCAAATGGTAAATCATTTCCTGCAGGTGATGCGAACAACATTCCTACACGTACACCATCAGCGCCATGCTTCGCAATCAGGTCGAGTGGGTCGGGAGAATTTCCTAACGACTTACTCATCTTACGACCTAGTTTATCACGTACAATACCCGTAAGATAAACATTGTTGAAAGGTTTTTTACCTCTGTATTCATAACCAACGATGATCATACGTGCAATCCAGAAAAATAAAATTTCGGGAGCAGAAACAAGATCATTTGTTGGATAATAATAATTGATGTCTTTGTTGTTCGGATCTTTAAAACCATCAAACACAGAAATCGGCCACAGCCATGATGAGAACCATGTATCTAATACATCTTCATCCTGACGAATATCTGCAAGTGTAATTTCAACATTTTCTTTTTTGAATAATGCGATTGCTTCATCAGCAGTTTTTGCAACAACAAAATTTCCTTTGTTATCGTACCAAACCGGAATACGTTGTCCCCACCAAAGCTGACGAGAGATACACCAGTCGTGCACATTCTCCATCCAATGTTTATACGTATTGATAAACTTTTCGGGAATCAATTTTACTTCGCCATCTATAACAGCAGTGAGAGCGGGCTTCGATAAATCTTTCATCTTCACAAACCACTGCATACTTAAACGTGGCTCGATAACAGCATCCGTACGTTCGCTATAACCAACTTTATTTTGATACTCTTCCACCTTCACAACATGACCTAATACATCAAGATCCTTTGTGATTTTTTTGCGAACGATAAAACGATCTTCACCAACATAAAATTTCGCAGCGGCACTTAATGTTCCATCTGGGTTAAGCGTATCAATAACTTCAAGCTTATGTTTAATTCCTAAGCTGTAATCATTTTGATCATGCGCAGGAGTAACTTTTAATGCACCAGTTCCAAATTCAATGGTAATATAATCATCTTGAATAATTGGAACGCGACGATTTACAAATGGGATCACAGCAAATTTTCCATACAACTTTTTAAAGCGATCATCATCTGGATGCACACAAACTGCAGTGTCACCTAAAATAGTTTCCGGACGAACAGTAGCAATCGTTATGAATTCACCTTTATCAAATTTATTTTGTCTTGCAAAAGCATCATTATTATCGTATGCTTCGTCTTTATCGACAATCACATAACGAACATAATATAATTTCGATTGAACCTCTTTATGGATAACTTCTTCATCACTAACCGCAGTTAATCCAGCAGGATCCCAATTCACCATGCGCATACCGCGATAGATGTAGCCTTTTTTATGGAGATCGATAAACACATCAATTACAGCTTCGCTTAAATCATCTTCCATTGTAAAACGCGTTCGTTCCCAATCGCAAGAAGCACCTAATTTTTTCAGCTGACTTAAAATGATACCGCCATATTTTTCTTTCCATTCCCATGCATAAGCGAGAAATTGCTCACGCGTAAGGTCTGATTTTTTGATACCTTTTTCACGAAGCATCGCCACCACTTTTGCTTCAGTAGCGATAGATGCGTG
>JANXSD010000167.1 GCA_025352785.1 Bacteroidota bacterium | reverse complement strand
CGGCATCTGTTTTTGCGCTGTATAGTCTTTTACATATTGCTTTCAGCGCCTGCTCGTTGGTTTGAAAAGGCGTTTTGTTTGTGAGAACGCTTTGTGAGAAAGCATTGACAGATAAAAGTAATATGAACAGAATCAAAGGCCTTTTCATGTACTCAAAAGTAAGGATTATAAAACGGAAAGAGAAACGAATTATTACAACAAAAAACGCCCCACAATTGTGGGACGTTTTTATATTTTTTGTCTTAATATCTGATACTTTGTACTTGATACTAATTACAAGTGCAATGTTCCTTTTTTAGCTAAAAGCTCTTCCTTGCTTTCTCTCCATTTTTCATCATCTACACAGCAATCAACCGGACAAACAGCTGCGCATTGCGGCTCGTCGTGGAAACCAACACATTCTGTACATTTATCAGAAACGATGTAATAGGTATCCATCGAATTCGGTGTTTGTGGCGCATCGGCATCAATAGTTGTACCGTCTAATTTCGAGAACATTCCTTTTACAGATGTTCCATCAGAGAAACGCCATTCTGCTCCTCCTTCGTAAATAGCATTATTCGGACATTCTGGCTCGCAAGCCCCACAATTAATACATTCGTCAGTAATCTTTATTGCCATTGTTGGTGGTTTTTTAAACGTAATTTTGTCTACTCTTGAACACGAAAGTACATACAAAAGTTACGTGACCCAATTTCTGATCAAATACAATGACACTACAAGAAAGAATGAACGCCCTAAACGTTTGGGGAAAGGCAATAGCAGCGATGTTAGATGAATTGGATTCCAATACTTTACACGAAGGATTGAACCTCAAATCCATCATCACAAAAGCACATCATCAAAATCAATGGTTTACTCCCGATCAAACACAGAGAGCGCTCCGGTCGCTATCTACTATGCTTGAAAAGCCGGAATTGGAAAAGTGGATGTTGAAATATTCTGATAAAGTTGAACTGCAAAAAAATAAAAGGCGTGTTGGGGTGATTATGGCTGGAAATATTCCAGCGGTTGGTTTTCACGATGCTTTATGTGTAATTGCTTCTGGTAATACGTTGCTTGCGAAATGTGCGAATGATGATAAAATTCTTATTCCCTTTTTGTTGGAAGTTCTCATCACAATCGAACCTCGATTCCGAGACGACATTCATATCGTTGATCGTCTTGAAAATTTAGATGCTGTAATTGCAACTGGAAGTAATAACTCATCACGTTACTTTGATTTTTACTTCGGAAAATATCCACACGTAATTCGTAAAAATAGAAATTCAATTGCTGTATTGGATGGAACGGAATTCGAAAAACAATTAGAAGCTTTGGCAGATGATATCTTCGCTTACTTCGGATTAGGATGTAGAAATGTTTCTAAGTTGTACGTGCCTGTAGGATATGATTTCGCAACATTCTTTCCTGCTATGCAAGTGTATGGTTCATTAATGATGCACTCCAAGTACATGAACAATTACGATTATCACCACGCATTATTTTTATTGAATAATGAAAATTTTCTCACCAATAATTATCTCATTGTTCGCGAGAATGAAGCATTATCAACGCCTGTTTCTGTATTGCATTATGAATACTATAAATCGCTTCCTGAGTTAAATCAAAAGTTAAGCGAAATCGAGGATCAAATTCAATGTAGAGTTGGAGTAGGAGGGTATCCTTTCGGAACGAGTCAGCAGCCAGGCATAGCCGATTATGCTGATGGCGTTGATACGATGGCGTTTTTGATAAATTGATAGTTGGTTACGCTTGCGCCTTTTTCTTTGGTTCGTTTCTTTTTTACACAAAAAAGAAATGAACAAACTAAGTTGGGAAACGTAATCATTTTGTTAGCACATTTCTATTTAGAAGGCGAAATCAAAACTGGTCAATAAAAAATAATTATATCGGTCTCCCTAAATCCATCCCAAAGAGTACTAGAAATTGAGAGTTAATTTTTATCAAGTTAATCAAAATAATCATTTTAATCTTGTTCAAAACAATTTAATTTTCTCGGCCTCCCTAAATCCCTCCAAAGCAGGGACTTAAAATAATAGCATAGAATTTACAAATATTTTAATCCTGAAAATTCTATAATTCTATAATTCTGTTTCAGACATTTTAAAACTTTCTACGAAGCCAAAATATTTTTCTATGTCTAAAATTTGAGCATTAGAAGTGTGTTGTGGTCAAGCGTAAGAGCGAACTATCAATTGATTTACCGATGAAGTAAATAGAAATCACTACCATTTTTATTTCACTTAATGCCGGTTTTTTTTAGCACATTGTTCAATTGATAGTTGGTTACGCTTGTGTCTTTTTCTTTGGTTCGTTTCATTTTATGGATGATGCGCATGTTTTTTCAATGTATCCATGAGCTCACAAACGTTCGGTTTACACAAAAAAGAAATGAACAAACTAAGTTAGGACACGAAATCATTTTGTTATCACAATTTTTATAGAAGGAAGAATCGAAACTTCATCAGAGTAAAAGCAATATCAAGCTAAGACGAAAATTCTTCAGGTATAATAAAATTCAAAAAAACTTTAAAGTTTACTGCTTCTCATAAGCACCTAAATCAGGAAGAGAATCAACAATACGCGGTACAGCATCCAAATCTAATAGAATTGTATTTACAAATGCAGCATCTCCTTTATTCCATGCTGCAGAGCCATTCTCCAGATGATAATCGTTGTTAGCTTGATCTTTAAAATTCGGATCGGCATTGCGAATTACTTTTACATAATTTGGATTTCCAGTTTCATGTTTATTGTCTGCTTTAACTAATAAATTGCTAAAATTATAAACAGAATCGGGCGAAGTTTTTATCATGTCAACTTCCAACTCATTATCATTACTTCCGTAGATGATACAATTTTTAAATTTGGCATTCATGGGTGCATGTTGATCCACACCATTTACAGTTGCGTAATTGTTAAGATAAAAAGCGGGAGTGCTACGTTGTCCATTCGACCAATAATTAGCAAAAGTGCAATTGGTGAAATCATAAGTTCCTCCTATAGAAAATGCAGCGCAATATTGTCCGCAGTTCGCAAAAACATTGTTCCAACCTGTGCTGTTAAATGTTCGGGCAAGCATGCCAAATCCACTCATGTTTTTCACAATTGTATTTGTAATTTTTAAAGATGTTGCTAATGCAGGATCCGAAATCGTTTCCGTTTGTAAACCGATGAAACCATTTTTAATGATAGCAAAATCAATTTCATTCGTGCCTCCATCGTTGATCCAAATACGATCCCACTGTCCAGGTTCATCAACATAAAATATCTCTCTTCGCAATCCTTGAAATACAACTGGATCTTGTTTTGTGCCTTTCACTTTTAAGCTGCCGCCTTTGTACACCCACAAGCCTGCGCTGTTGTTAAAGCGGATTTGTGTTCCAGCATTAATGGTTAAAGTTTGTGAGGAATCAACCACCGCATAACCGCCATATACAACATAAGGCAAAGTATTGTCCCATGTAATATTTGCATTGAGATTTGTATCCAGCAATGCATAACGAATTACTGTATTAGCGGTCGTAAGTTTCCGATCTGCAACAATAAAATGTGCGTTTTGTCCCCATGCTGCAAGAATCACTTTTTGCTGGTTACCGTTCGTCTCAAACGTTAATGAATCTTGAATCACATAAGGTAATGTTTGCGAGTTTGGATCTACTGTCACCTCAACAAATACCCAAGCACTATCTCCACCTCTAATTTCCACATCTGTAAAGTTGGTTCCCGCTGTCCCATCAATGTTCACTCTAAAGTTAGAGTTAGGACCACCCCCAAGGTGGATATTCGAAATTTTCAGTGGACGATCATATGTATTGTAAATCTTAAAATTCTTCGTAACGGAGCCGATGGTCACGAAAACAGTATCAAACAAAATGCTGTCTGTAGAAAACGAAAGTTGCGTTCCACTATCGGTAATCGGCTCATCTTTTTTGCAAGAAGTTTGAGAAACAAGGTATAGAAAACTAATTATCAAGATACTAATTCTACTGTTCATAGCGATGTTTGAATTGCAAATATAAATGGATTTATTGGGTAATAACTTGCTAGTGAGTCATTGTTTTAATAAACCTTATAACGAAAGTTTCTTACAAATATTAGCTATTAAAATGAGGTGTGTTCAAAATTTCCACGATCTTTAAACATTATTCCCTTTTTCTAAATGATCTAAACTGGTTTCTAGCAAAGAAAGGCCGACGGGAAGTGGGTCAAGGAAATATCTTGGGAACGACTGATGAGAGGGTTAATTATAAATTTAATGATATATTTTAAGTAAAAGTTCTATCAGAAATATATAAGCTGAACATGTGCTCCGTAAAAAGCTATTATTAATAAAATCAAGTTTCTTAAAATTCAAGATTTGAAAAAAAAGTCCACACTATTATTACACTTAACTAATTATATTTATCACTATAAATTAATACGTTGAATTCACGCAAAAAAATTGAACTGCAATTTTTATTAAGTATTTTCTTCCTGTTCCTTTTTTGGATAACGAAAAGTTTTTTAAATCGTTTACACGATGATGATTTCATCATGGTGAATTCAGTAAAAGAATTCGGTGTTTGGGGCAGTATGCTTCATTTTTACAATGGTTGGAATACACGATGGGCATCCTATCTTTTGCAATGTAGCTTCTATCAATTTTGGACCATTACAAGTACACCATTGTATTATAATTTAACAACACTTTTATTTATGGTTGTTTGCTGTTTTAAACTGATACAATCATTCTTTAAGCAAATAGTTAAAATTATTATTCATCCATTACATTTATTGAAATTCGGGATTCTTCTCTTTGGTGGATTAATAATCGCTACATATCAAATTGATGATACTTGGTTTTGGGTAAGTGGATCAACGATGTATGGATGGAATTTAGGATGTGGAATGTTACTTATTTCTATTTTACTCAATGATTTCAAATGGCATCAAATTCCATTATTAATTTTATTTGGATTATTTATTGGCGGAGCGGCAGAACCATTTGCAGTTGGTTCAATACTATATTTATTAATCATCATTATCTATCAATTCAAAGTGAAAAGAACAATTTCATCAAGGTTGATGATCACTTGTCTTTCAATTGCCATTTCTTTTGGGATCGCATTTGCCGGAAATGGGCATGCTGTAAGAAGTAGCTTATTGCCATCATTAAGTTTACCTGAAATACTATTGAGAACAGGATATTTTAGTCTTAAACTTATTTTATGGCATTCACCTATACGATTACTGGGAGTAATTTTATTGTTTATGCCCTTTTATAATTTAGGATTCCAAAATCAATTAGAATCAAAAATGGAATGGAAACTTTTTCGAAACGAAAAAGTTATTCCTTGTTTACTAATGTGGATTTCTTGGCTAGGAATACATTGTTTAATTATCACTAAATTAATGGGCAATTACGGGCCTCCACGTGCTTGGAGTTCTATAAGTTTGTTGTCTGCTTTACTCATTGCCTATTTGATGCTCGAAGCAGGAAGAAATAAATTATTTCAAGAATTTACATTACCCAGTAAAAAGTAAAAATCAATACAGAAGATCCCCACTTAATTAGTAAAAGTACATTATTATGAAAAAGGAAACCATTCGATTTAGCATCATAGGTGAATATATAGAGTTAATAAAACTTTTAAAAGTAACGGGATTATCGGATACTGGTGGCGAAGCAAAAGCGATGGTTGAAGGAGGTCGTGTTACTTTGAACGGACAACCTGAATCCAGGAAAAGAGCGAAGATCCGTAAAGGTGACAAGGTAGATACTTTTAGTCATACCCTTATTGTGGAGTAATTAAAAAACTCATGATGGATATTAAGGGTTACAAAAATATTGCTGCTGAATTAGCTATTTCATTACTACAAGTACAACAAAGTATTCGTTTGTTCGAAGAAGGTTGCACCATTCCATTTATCTCGCGCTATCGAAAAGAAATTACTGGCAGCTTAGATGAAGTGCAACTAGCCGATATTAAATTAGCATGGAATAAATACGACGAACTTGAGAAGCGAAAAATTACCATTCTTAAAGCGATAGAGGAGCAAGGCAAATTAGCGGAACCACTAAAAGCTGCAATCCTAGCGTGCAATTTCATCAACGACCTGGAAGATATTTATCTTCCTTTTAAACAAAAAAGAAAAACAAAAGCAGCAATAGCTAGAGAAAATGGATTGCAAGGATTAGCTGATTTCTTAATGCTACAGCAACCTGGAAATGTACAAGCAAAAGCAAAATTCTTTTTGAGTAAAAATGTAACTTCAACAAACAATGCGCTTCAGGGGGCAAGAGATATCATTGCAGAAATGGTTAGTGAAAATAAAGAATTTCGTGCTGTTGTTCGATTGCTATTTTCTCGTGATGCTATATTTTATTCCAAGGTCATAAAGGCAAAAGCTGAAGAAGCAATTAAGTACAAAGATTATTTTGACTCGAAAGAAAAACTAAATCGTTGCCCCTCGCATCGTGTGTTAGCCATCATGCGTGGATGTGAAGAAGGATTTTTAAGAATGAGTATTGAGCCTGACGCGGAAACAGCAATTGCTATTTTAGAAAGAAAAATTCTGCGAGCTAGAAATGAATCATCGGAAGAAATTCGAATGGCCATCACTGATTCTTATAAGCGTTTAATTTCTCCATCCATAGAAAATGAATGCTATCAATCAGCAAAAGAAAAAGCAGACCTAGAAGCGATAAAAGTTTTTGCAGAAAACCTAAAACAACTTTTACTTGCGTCCCCTTTAGGTCCTAAAAGAGTATTAGCAATTGATCCTGGATTTAAGAGTGGTTGTAAAGTAGTTTGCTTGGATGAACATGGCAATTTAAAATACAACGAAACAATCTATCCACATCCACCACAGTTGCAAACCAAACAAGCGTATGCTAAAATTTCGCAATTATGTGAGATCTATAAAATTGAAGCTATTGCAATTGGTAATGGAACGGCAGGAAGAGAAACAGAAAATTTTATTCAACAGATAAAGTTTCATCAGGAATTACAAATTTATAGTGTGAATGAACAAGGAGCTTCCATTTACTCAGCATCGGCAGTAGCTCGTGAGGAATTTCCAGAGTTTGATGTGACAGTTCGTGGTGCAATTTCAATTGGAAGAAGATTGATGGATCCATTAGCGGAACTAGTAAAGATTGATCCAAAATCAATAGGTGTTGGGCAGTACCAGCATGATGTTGATCAAAATAAATTGAAGACAAGTTTGGATGATGTAGTTGAATCTGCAGTGAATCAGGTTGGCGTAAATATTAATACAGCGAGTAAACATTTGTTGAATTATGTTTCCGGTGTTGGTCTGCAGTTAGCAGGAGCGATTGTGCAATATCGGAAAGAGTTTGGGACTTTTAATTCTCGAGAGGAGTTGAAAAATGTACCACGCCTTGGGGCAAAAGCATTCGAGCAATGTGCAGGATTTTTACGTATTCGTAATGGAAAAAATCCATTAGACAATACCGCTGTTCATCCTGAACGATATCCGTTAATCCAAAAAATTGCAGGAGATTTGAATTGCAAAATTGTGGATTTGATTGCTGATGAAAATTATAGAAATAAAATTCAGCTTGAAAAATATATTAGTGTAGATGTTGGCTTGCCCACGTTAACAGATATTTTAAAGGAACTAAACAGGCCTGGATTAGATCCTCGTAAGAAGTTAAAAGTATTCGAATTCGCAAAAGGAATTACAAAGCCAGAACATCTTCAAATTGGAATGAAATTACCTGGAATCGTGACCAACATCACCAAGTTTGGAGCCTTTGTAGATATTGGAGTGAAGCAAGATGGCTTAATACATCTCTCCAATCTTGCAAATAAATTCGTAAGCGATCCACTCGATATTGTTAAGCTCAATCAACATGTTCATGTAAAAATTATTGATCTCGATTTACCACGAAAACGAATCGGATTATCATTGAAGGAAGAAGTGTAAATTACTTTACTCGCTTTAATCCTTCTTGTGCATTTTTATAATCAGGACGTAATTTTAGCGCTTGAATATAATCTGTTTTTGCTGCACCAATATTTCCCAAAGTTTCATACGCTAAACCGCGATTAAAAACTGCTTCAGGCCAACCCGGTGCTGCATTGATAGCACGCGTATAATGCTTGATTGATTCATCATACACTTTCAGATATTGGTAATGGATGTAGCCTAAAGCAAAATGCGCAATTGCATTATTAGGATTTAGTTGAGTGATACTTGTGTAATCCTGAATCGCCTTATCATAATCGTGCTTCACCTCTTGGTAACACATTCCACGTCCATACAACGCTTCTTCACTTTTGGGATTCACACGCAAGGCTCCATCAAAATATTGCAAACCTAAAGGGTTATTCTTAGCCGTATAAATCATTCCCAACTGCTGATACGCATCGTAATAATCTTTCTTCTGTTCTATCGCCGTTTGAAAACTCCCTATAGCACGGGTAGAATCACCTTTCTCCTTAAAGTTCATCCCTTTCATGAAATACGCTTTCGGGTTTTGCATATCAATTTTCAATATTTGATCCAGGTAACTGATCGACTTATCATATTGCTGAACATAAAGATATAACTCAGCTATTTTTTCGAGCGCAATAACATTTTTTGGATCTAAACTAAGAACTTTCTCCAATGCTTCTTTTGATTTCCGTGATTGGTTGGCTGCAAAATCAACATCTGCGATTGTTAAATAATAATCAGCCTTCGATGAATCCAATTTTAAAACACTTTGCATATCTAAACTTGCATTGACGAAATCCATACGTTCCATGTGCAGCTTCGCTCGTTCATGAAAGAGGCTCGGATTTTTAGGATTTTGTCCAATGAGGACACTCAAAGTGGCGATTTTCTTTCCAATTGGAGTCGTATCATTTATCGAGATATTTTTATTTTTATCTTCGTCTTTTACGTGCTTACAAGCTGCTGAAAATAAAACCGTTGTAATGATTACTGCTATCAAACTGCCGCTAAAAAGGAAGGACAATAGTTTACCTGATTTCATTTTATGTTTCATGTTTCCTGTTTTGATAGTTTTATCGGGATGGCAAATCTAGATAAATGAAAGAGTAATTCAGAATGAAGAATTCTTAATTCAAAATTATAGATGTTTAAAGTCACAAAAAGTACTTAGGTTACGTAAGTTTAAAATCCTATTTAAATAATATTTGAGAATACTTTAGCATAATAATAGAAAACACGCCATCTTATAAATGAAAAAAGGTGAAACTTTCGCCTCACCTTCATTCCAATTCAAAATTGATAAATTTTATGCAGATTGTTTTGCAAGAAGTGCTTCACGGATTTTTCCTTCTATTTCATCACAAAGTTCAGGATTGTCGTGTAATAATTGTTTTACTGAATCACGTCCTTGACCAAGTTTTGTATCGCCATAGCTGAACCATGAACCGCTTTTCTTAACGATGTTCATCTCCACACCCATATCCACAATCTCACCCATTTTTGAGATACCTTCTCCGTACATGATGTCGAATTCAGCAAGACGGAAGGGAGGAGCAACTTTATTTTTCACAACCTTAACCTTCGTTCTGTTACCAACTATACTTTCTCCGTCTTTAATTTGTCCTATACGACGAATATCTAAACGAACAGAAGCATAAAACTTCAATGCGTTACCACCTGTAGTTGTTTCTGGGTTACCGAACATCACACCAATCTTCTCACGAAGCTGATTGATGAAAACGCAGCAACAGCCGGTACGACTAATCGTAGCGGTTAACTTACGCAAAGCTTGTGACATCAAACGTGCATGCAATCCCATTTTGCTATCTCCCATTTCACCTTCAATTTCCGATTTTGGAGTAAGAGCAGCAACGGAGTCAATCACGATAATATCAATAGCTCCAGAGCGGATCAAGTTTTCCGTAATCTCTAAAGCTTGCTCACCGTTATCAGGTTGCGAGATCAATAAATTCTCGATATCAACGCCTAATTTCTGTGCGTAGTTACGGTCAAATGCATGTTCTGCATCGATAAAAGCCGCAATGCCACCTTTCTTCTGAACCTCAGCAATCGCATGGATCGCCAACGTTGTTTTTCCTGAAGATTCTGGTCCGTAAATCTCGATAACACGACCTTTAGGATAACCACCTATTCCTAGTGCATTATCAAGTGCAATAGATCCTGTAGGGATAGCTTCGATAGCTTCCACCGCATTATCTCCTAAGCGCATGATAGTTCCTTTTCCGTAAGCTTTCTCAATTTTGTCAATTGCAAGCTGTAATACCTTCAATTTCTCTTTAGCGTCTGCTGTTTCTGTTGCCATTACTTTATTGTTTCTTGTTGTTATTTCAAACCTAAATCTTACACAAAGGTGAAGAAAGTTTTTCTGAAAAAGATAAAAATAAGAGAATACAAGTACTTAATATCTTTTATTGAAAAAAAAAGGCAAAAAAAATCCTTCTTAGTTAGAGAAGGACAATATAATACTTTGAAGATCAGCGAGATTAGTCGTTTTTCTTCGCTATTTTTTCATAACGAGTACGGAACTTATCAACACGACCTGCCGTATCTACCAGTTTCATCTTACCTGTGTAGAAAGGGTGTGACATATTTGAAATTTCTAATTTCACCAACGGGTATTCGTTGCCGTCTTCCCATTTAATGGTGTCTTTAGTATCAACAGCTGATTTAGTGATGAATGAGTGATCGCACGAGATGTCTTTGAATACAACTAGACGATAATTTTTAGGGTGAAGATCCTTTTTCATGATTGTTTATTCGGAATGGGTCGGCAAAGATAGGGAATATTTCTATCCAAACAAGGAAAAAATTCGGAATTGAAACACAATTGTTCTTACTCATAAAAATCAGGTAATCCCGAGATTTCGCTGATGAAATTTAAATAATCATCCACTCTTAAATTAAAGTATCCATTACTATCAATGATTTCGCCTCCCACAAATCCATTAGACCCATTTGTTAAAAAACTGCTTCTACTCCAATACAAGTCAAGATTTTCATGCGCCAACGGTTTTTTTCGGACAGCCGTAATACACATGTTTTGTTATTCGATAGACCTCTCCAGTGTAGGGTTTTTTTGCAGGCGGTAAAATTATATTAGCGAAATAATACATATAGATGCCTTGATTAATTCTTTTGTAGTCATTTTATGAATTTCATTATGAACACACAGTTAATCGGCACCATTACCTGATCTATAAGAAGAAAGGAAAAAGAAGAAAAGGGATGGTGAGTATAATACGAAAGATCTCCTTTTTGACTTCGCTTGCGCTATTTACTAGAATTATGTTTTTTGGTTTAGTGGGAATCTATTTTGTCAATCTTATACCTTTTTTTAATTCAACTGTTTAGAGATTCCCAAATTATCGCTCAAGTGAGATGAGTTGAAGTAATCTGAAAATTTTGATAGTCAACAACGCGCATGTCTAATTCGCTTCAAAATTTAATTACTTTAGGTTGCATTTGGAGTAAGAAATATTTAATTCTGATGATAGCAAAAAAGTATGGGTCGAGGTTTGAAAGTTTGACGGAACGCTATTGTTATTCTTAGGTTGTTTATAAACATAAAAGTATCCAATACAAATTTTGAAAAAATCCTTTTGTGTTTATGAGGACTCAATCTTTTTAATATTTTAAATTCAATATTACGTTTACATAAAATTTTAAAGGCTTCTTAGATAATTAATTTTTCATCTGCCTGCAAATTGGAAAATTGTTTTTTATTACGTCCATCATTGGCTGTGATCCGCACATATAAAAATATTTTTATCAGCATCAATATGTTTTTTGATAAACTCCAAATACTGCATCACTGCTGTCTGTTATTGATAAATATTCATCCTCTTTATCCAACAAATATGAAAGCAATATTTGGGTTTCCTTGTCATTATTTAGAAAATTATGGGCAATATCTTTAAATAAAAGATGGGAAATATCCCATCCTATTTTCCTTTCTTCGATTATTTTAAAATGTTTATGTATTGAAGGTATAATTGAATTGGAATCAATTGCTTCTGATGGGTCAACGAGGAACATCCTTAAAAGTCCAGGTCGATAAATACGACTTTTTATAGATTTGCTATTAAATCGCATTTTATATTTTAATGGTAAATCTTCCAATAATTTATTTGCAAACTCCAATTGTTGTTTTGTCCATTGCAGTCTTTTAGGACCAACATATTCAAATATTAAAAGATATCCTCCGTCTTTTAATAATGGCAATACATTTGTTTTCAATATATTTTGAATATCATTAAAATGATGTAAGCTAGAATTAAAAAGTATTACATCGTATGTACAATTCTTAAAGCTATGTTTTGTAAATTCCCCAACAATATATTTTAGATTATTCAATTTTAAGTCAGATGCATGAATTCTTGCTTCATCAATCTGTTTTTCTGCCATATCAATTCCTTCGATTAAATCAAAGTTGGGATATTTTGCGAATTTCTGTTCTCTAGCACCTGTTCCGCAACCAACAGATAACATTTTAAGACCATTAATATTTAAAAAATATTTAGAAACAACATAATCCTCATATTCTAATTTTGGATCACCCGTACATTTTTCATTCCAACGACTACGAATTTCAGGGATTATCCAAAAATCAGATGATGATGTGACCGTATTCCATTTTGACACTGTTCGAGCACTATTAGACAAATGAAATTTTGACAATAATTCACTATATCCCCTTTGCTTTACTTTATAATACAAATCTATGAAATCACCTATAGATAGGTATGTTTTATCACCACTCATATTTCACTGATTAATATTGTATCGTCAACTTCTCGTCCGTTCGTATCATCTTTGTTAAGTAATGTTCATTTAAAACCGAACATTACTTAACAAAGATAACTAATTTTAATTGAAGGATAGGAGTATAGGTAATTAATTTTATCAATCGTTTCCAATAATAGATATGTTTGGAAATCGCTGAATAATTCCGTTGTTAATGTTATTTTCAAAAATAAAATGACAATTTCTCTGAAGAATTTTTTTTACAACATTTGATTTGAGATGTATTTTCAGTTTGATTAAGCTAATTTCCATTTTCTTTAGTAATCATTTAATCAATATAATCATAGTTCAAACAACCTTAACGAATATAGCCAGAGATTAGATTTGTTTGATTTAGATGATGGTGTTGATTTAATTTTTCTAATTGCAGCAGTTTTATCATTAGCATTTGCAGTGCGAACCACTAACGCCAATGTATGAATATGTTTAATTCAAATTAAATAAACTAAAAAAAAAAATAATTATTTTATCACTCATTGTTCGCAAGTATCACACATTATTATCGAAAGTTTGAAATCGTACTTCAATTCTGTACTGCATTCATTAAAAGTAATAATGCATTTTTAAATGTTGTGCAATATTTTTTTTATTTTTTTAGTGCTCAAAATTATTTTTGCATTTGTACTAGATCAACCCAATACCCACAATATTAATAATAATTTATCGCAGGGTGGTTTCGAATAATATAGGCTTCATTGCGTACTGCGGAGGTAACGAAGCCTTAGATATTATAGCTAATATTGTACGTTTCATCCGTAAGATTTAATTTTCAAAATTAAACTTACTAATTTTCATGATCAGATTGCATAACAAGTTTTAATTTCATCAGTATATCTGTCTGCTCCTCATTAACTAATTTGAAAATATGTTTGTCAAACGCTATAAATCCGTTTTTCTTGTAAAAATTAATTGCTCTTGGGTTTTCTTCCCACACACCTAACCATAAATAATTAGCATTTGATTTTCTAGCAATATTCAAGGCGATGTTGAATAAAATTTGTCCCACTTGTTTTCCATAAAATTCTTTCATTACATAAATGCGTTCTATTTCCACCGAATTAGGATCTTTAAATTCTGTTTGTGCATGACCAAAGTTTAGTTTCAAGTAACCAATTACTTTATTGTCATATATCGCAAAATGAAATTCAGAGTTCTCATCACTAATTTCAGCAGACAGTTTTTCAATAGAGAAGCCTTCGTCCAAATATTTTTGCATATTCTCATCTGTATTTCCACTTGTGAAAGTTTCACGAAAAGTTAGTCTGCCAATTATCTGTAATTGTTCAATGTCGTTCAGTCCAATTTTTTTAGTTTCTATCTTGTCCAACGTGTAATTTTTAAATATTGTGTACTAATTTCAGTTTTGTAGGTCAAAGTTAATTTCTTACATCAGTTTCCACGTAGACTGTCACCAAGCCTTAAATCTAACTGCAGTATATAAAATAACATCATTCCTACAATTCATTTTATTCGTAAATAATAGTTTAAAAATATGTAAAATTCATTGGAATATGCACTATTTAATAAAATTATTACTTCTGGATTTCACCACTACTCAGGATCGTAACAAAGAAGTAGAGTAACAGGCGTGAATTTGTTGTTGTAAGGGATCAAACAAAATCTATATGCATGATTAATTTATTTTCTCATGAAATGTACTAATCATTTAATCCCTTTCCATTGAGAATTTGCTTTGCATATTTTTCGATTCTTGACTCTCGAGTTTTGGATTGTTTAGGTGCGGAAAAATAAAGGAGGTAAGCTCTTTGCCGTCCCGGTGTTAATGCAATAAATGCATTTTTAAGATTAGGGATTGCATCTAATTTCCTCTGAAATTCTTCGGGAATTACAAATTCTGTTTCCTTTTTAAAAGTTACTTTCAAACCAGATTTTTCTACTTTAATGGCATCATAAATATAAGCTTTCAAGATGGTTTCCTTTTCAACTATTTCCAGAACATTGGTGAATCTAATTTGGCGCCCTGCCTGCACATTCTTCGTTTGTTGGATTAGAATACCATGGGTGTCATTTAACAAAACACCTTTGAAAAACAAAAGGGCACAGTATTCTTTAAATGCATGTATTAAAACGATGTTGTTTTTTAGTAACGTGTAACAAGGAACGCCCCACTTTAATTCTTCAGTTAATCCACAGTCAAGAACGATAATTCGCAATTGCTCCAATTCATCACGCCACTTTTTAGCTTTACTAAAATAAAAATTTACATTAGGATTCATTTTATTCAATTTTTGATTAACTGAAATTATTTTTAAATCAGGAGTTCTGAAATTCTAAGATACCATAATTAAAGTTAATAAAAACAATAAGTAAACTTTTTCATCCTTGGAACTAAATGCGATATAAAGAAGGGGTGGTTTACTTGAAAAAACAATGCTGGTTGTATAATTTAGTAGTATTTTCAAACATGGCCAACGAACATAACGAATCTATAGCTGCCGTTATTCTTTTAATTAGAAGCATTATGTCTTTAAAGTTTGCATGGTAATGGTGACAGCTATTATTGCCTGTATTAAAAAAGCTATTGTCCGTATCCAATTTGTAGAAATCAAAAGTTTTATTTTACGCTCATCATAACCTGTCATTGCCATTTGTCCCTGAAGTTTTCTTTGCCATTGGAAAGTTGAAATCAAAGCAACAATATTTAAAATAAGGAATATAAGAACTTCTGTTTCTGAAATGAATTGTGGTCGTGTAAATATTAGAATAATATTTATCAGTAAAAGTAGCATTGCCAGAAGTATGGAAGGAATTGGAGCTGATTTATTGTTTGCTTGCATATACTCTTTAAAAGTTTCCCTTCCCACAAACGGATAGATTCCGTAATGCTGAATTTGTAGGGTCGGCATATTTCCTGCATTAAATACAGCGAGGAAAAGGAATGTTCCGAAAAGAATTAGTTCCATCATCTGGTTTTTAGTTGTTTTTGAAATTTAATTTTATCCATTGTTTAAGACTTGTGAGGTTAGGATTTTCTTTTTTTAATTGTTCTAAATCTTTCATAAAGATTGCATCGTTTTCATTTAGCCATTTAAACATTTTATAGAGGTTTTTGCCCATCACGACTCTTGCAATAAGCATGGGGAATTTTTGATAACTAATTTTTTTGCCCAACACTTCCGAAAAAGTTGCTTCTATTTGTTGCATATCCATTTCTTCTGAACCAATGATAATCGTCTTTCCAAGATATTTGTCTTTGTTCAGAAAAATAGTTGCACTTATTTTACCTATGTCTACTGCACTGATAAATTGTTGTGTCTTATTTTTATTAATAGGAGTTGTCAATTTGCCTTTTAGTATTCGAATTTTTACTTCTGGAATTAAAAAATTTTCAAATAACGAATTAGGTCTGATAATGGTATATGGTAAACCTAATTTCTTGATGTGGTTTTCAATTATAAATTTGCTCTCAAAGTGCGGAATCCCTGTATCCAAATCGGCACCTGCAACAGAAGAATATAAAAAATGATTTGCTCCATATTCTTTTGCAAGGGTTGCCAAATTTATTCCTTGTTTTATTTCCTTGTCAATTCCGTTTTCGAAAGTTTGAATGCTGAAAATACCATCAATATCTTCCAGATGATTTCGAAAAGTAGTTATGTCGTTTAGATTTCCCTTTACTAGTTCAACATTTAGTTTGTGTAAATTCTGAGCTTTGGCTCAATCGGGATTTCTGGTCAACACTTTAATCTTAAAACCATTCTTAATTAAACTGGTTGCAACTGCGCCCCCTTGATTACCTGTTCCCCCAGTAACAAAAATTGTTTTCATCGTAGTTTTTTATTTAACTATTTGTTTCTTACCCATCACTTTATTTTCGCATTATTGCCAATTAATGGCAGTTCACATAGAGGTGAATAAACAAGAGAAATAATAAAGTTTCAAATGTTATCATTTTACTTGATCATACTATTTACAAGAAGCACCACTGTTAATTTACCGAACAGTGGTGCTTCTTATTTTATTTCTTTTACTTATGTTATGCGTTTCTTCAACTATTCGTTCAAGGAACAAGTGTTTGAATTTTGTACCAATGCATGTAAGAAGTTCGCTATCGTATTGGTTCGCGATGGATAATCTGTGGCGATGCTACTTGATGAACCTACCGACAAAGCTCCAGGTTGAACAGTAGCATCCGAAATGTTGGCGCGAAAAAAGTTTGTAGAATCGATTAACTGTTTCTTGTTCTGTTATTGCGAGGTTTCAAATTTATAAGAGTTGCAGTCAAAAGTTATTGTGGGGATGAAGCGGGTGGTTGAGGTTGCGGAACATTATTATTAATTGGCTTTGTTGATTTCAAATATGAAAAAATTGCTTTTAGTTCACCATCAGTCATGTTTTTATACATTGGCCACGGCATAGGAGGTAATAATGTTCTTGCAGATGCTATTCCTTTGTATTTCCCTTCTCTTATTGCTCTGATAAAATTACTTTCTTCCCAATTTCCGATTCCTGTTGCATCCGAAGTTAAATTAGCAGCATACGAAATTCCCCATGGACCTACCCATGCAGTTAAAGTGCTCGTTACTATCAGTCCTTTCTTTTCCATTTCTATACGATTGACATCGGGCGGAGGCATTTGGGCAGGATGCCCTGATAGCAATAATGAATAATCTAATTCTGGCCCTTGAGGTGTCATCTTTTTAGGAGTATGGCAATCATTGCAGCCTCCTATCGCAACCAAATGTTCACCCCATGCTACCTGACTTTCAAACCCGCCGAAGGAGGGCTTTGACGATTTAGTTACTGCTATTTGATTTTCACTTGGCTTTTGAGTGCATTGTGAAAATACGAGAATACTTAAAATGCAAACAAAACAAAGACCTATTGAATATTTTTGCATAATTATTTTGATTTAGAATTGTGAATGAATAATTGCATAGCGAATATATCCAAATTTTAAAGAATAGCGTGCTCGATAATAGTAATCAATTATTTTGTAATTTTTTTTAGGACAAGTCAGCCATTGCATCAATTCTACTACGTTGTATGCAGTTACAACTTCTTAATAAACTTCTGTAAAAAGTAGGCGGTCAGTTTCGTCATCATCTAAATGCAGGATGAATAGTGAGTAGTTGTCCATTTATTATGTGGGAATATAAATATTAAATGCAGTTCCTTTATTCAGTTCGCTTTTTGCGGTAATGATACAGTTATGGTTGTCAACAATTTTTTTTACGATTGCAAGTCCAATGCCTGTGCCTGCGTATTCTTCTTTGCCATGCAGTTTTTGGAAAACTTTAAATATTTTTTCACTGAATTTTTTTTCAAAGCCAATGCCATTGTCGGTAATTGTGATATGGCAGTATTCTTTTTGAGTGGGAAGGTTAGCGATATTTATTTTACTAAATTTTTCAATGCGGCTTTCTATGGTGATATGAGGTGGAATTTTGGGATTTGAAAATTTGAGCGCATTGCTGATGAGGTTATGCATAAGCTGCCGAAACTGGAAGGAAATAATTTTTACGTCGCAAATTTCTTTTACATCTATGATGGCGTGCTTTTCTGCAATGGCCTCTTTAAAATCTTTTTTTACATCTTCAATAATTATATGAAGATCGGTGTTTACAAATTCGCGTTCTGCGACATTAGAAGCACAAACTGTCAACCTACCACAACTGTTTATTAGAAGCACAAATGTTTGATTTATCACTTCACCCGCCATTTCGTTTAAGCCCTTGTTATCGTGTATTGTTTGAACAATATCCAACACTTAAGCAAGCATATAAATTAACACTTTCCTTCAGAACCATCTATAAAACAATTTATAAAGAGGAAGCATTGTTACGGTTTTATGAATGGAAACAAAAAGTTCTAGACTCCAAAATTG
>JANXSD010000166.1 GCA_025352785.1 Bacteroidota bacterium | reverse complement strand
ATTCACTGTTGTCCGATAAAAAGCAGGATTGATCATACTTCTAATTTTTCTTAGAGGTAAAGGTAATATTAAAGTGACGAAAATAAAAAGTAAGCCCTACTAGGGATCAAAGAGTAGTAATTCATTTGGATCTGGAACTTTTTTTCTCCAGTCTTTCTCAGGATTTTCAAGGAAATTTATTAGATGTATGTAGTTGAATAAATGCAAACGACAAAAGCTGACTATGTTTGAGAAGGCCCATTTTTTTTTGAGGCTGCGCCTTACTACAGTTAACAACAAGTTTACGATTAGGGTGGACCATATTTGTATTTTAATGGCGTTATCATTGTCTCCCAGAAAATATTTCAGCGGAAAGTTTTGCTTTAGCTGCTTGTAAAGCAATTCTATTTGCCATCGTTGTTTATAGATAAGTGCAATATGACCAGCATCCATATCAAATAAATTTGTGAGGAACTCAAAACATCTTTTGTTGGTATCATCCCAATAGGCTACACGTCTTAATTTAATAGTTTTTACAATAATATTATTTTCCTTTACGGGCAACTCAATAATTTCATCTTTAATAATTCCATTGTCTGTTGTTTCTGGAATATCCGATTCTGAGAGTGAATTATACTTGGCATTATCTTTTAATCGTGTTACAAAAAAATTGTCGTTATCGCACAAATTGGAAAACATAGTATAGTCATTATATCCTTTATCGAAAACAGCAATGCGATTTTTGCGCAGTCGAATATGTTTTAAAAATTCATGATCGTGGGTCGCAGCAGAACTAAACCAAACTAATTGTGGAACTTGCTCCTGCATATTCATCAAGGTATGTACTTTAATTCCGCCTTTTCTTTTACCGTCCATAGGATTACGGCCAACACATTTAAGGATATCTTTAAACAAACTGATAGTGGTAGAGTCGATGATGTCAATACTATTCATCCAACTATAGGTTTGTCGGCTGTCCGATAAAACTGGTCGGTAATGGACTAATAGTTTTTGATATATCTTCTCAAAGACCTGGTGACTTCGTTTCCGATTCGCATCACTAAGGGTGCTTCTGCGAGGAATATGCGTTAGCTGAAAGTGTTTTGTTTTCCCACTTAATCCAAGCATTCCCCCTGCAACTTCGCGTAAAGAGGTGCAATTACTAAACACACAAAAAAGCATGCTTATTAAATGATCGTTTGTTTTAAACTTCTTACAATAGTAATCGGACTGGGTTTGTTTTACCACTTGAACCACCAAAGTAGGAGGTAAATAAGAAATCAGCTGTCCGAGAACGGACTGACCAAAGAAATGATTACTTTTATCCATAGTATTTTTGTTGTACAAAACCAAAATACCAAAAAGAGCCGAATGAAGCAATTCAAACGGCTCTTTTATTTTACTTTATTATTTTTATCGGACAACAGTGAATTAGATTATAAGATGTCGTACTTTATTGATTTTTTAATTCTAAACTTTAATGGAAATGCCTTTATTAAATTAACATTCCATTTGCTAATGAGATAATCAAATCCTAAGGAAATAGATGTTAATCCCTGTGACCCTAATTTATAACCTAAAGCATTTTCCCATAAGAATTCCCATTTACCATTTCTTTTAAAAGTATAATTACTCGTAAAATGAGATTTCTTATAATTATCAAACTTGGCATCTGTTAGTAAATAACTAGCAATATGAAAATCACTTAAAAAAATAAAATGCTTCAAGAAGTTCTTGTAAACTGAAACACCACAATGATACCCGAAATATCTTCCACTATATTTTCCATAATTTACTGGCATTATTGAAGTCCCAGCATTAATTCCACAATAAGTAATAATTCCACATTCCTTATTATTCAATAAATCAAATCCTACATTTAATTTCAAACTATATAAACGCGAATTCCAACAATATTGATTTTCATTAATAAGTATCCACTTATCCTTGGCATTCGATTTTTCTTCGTTTCTGATCCCCTTTATTGAATCAAATTTTGACTTAATTAAATTATCAGACAACCCACATTTATATTCTGATATTATATTGGGGATATTCTCCGAAATAGAAGGAACACTTATTTTCTCTAGTTGCTCTGGATTTAACTTGAGAAATTGCGATTTCAAATCATCGTGAATAAATTGATTATCCTGTAAATATTTGCTATCAGGGCTTGCAAATTCAGATTTACTAGATAAATTCCTGCTTTTTAGTTCAGAATTAATAAGCCTTTCACATTTCATCTTATCACGTACTTTTGACTTTAAAAAAGATGAGGAAGCGTCACTTTTAATCTGATATCTGTTTGAATTAATTTGATATTTTCTTTCAAATTTTTTTAAAAATCGTAATAATGAACAATACTCATTATATCTAATTAATGAACTGACCTTAAGAATTTGAAGTTGCTTTAACCTAAATTTGAAGTACTCACATAATTTATATCCTTCCACATCATGTCTAATTGTTTCAGGATCATCTTTGGACATGATTGTAGAATTATGATATAAAAATTTACTATAAAGTGAATCATTTTTGTAGTAATCAATTAATACCAATATTGTATCAGTAGCATTTGGCTGATGTTCATTTATAGAATAACTAATTTTCGAAATGTCTTTGGAATGCAAAAGAGGATCGTGCGTCACATCATAATATGTATCAGAAAAAGATGAATTAACTAAACACAATCTAGCTTTAAGATTATTTTGCTTTTTACAATATTTCCTAATTGCTTTATTATTAGCCTTATTTTGTTTTGACAGATAATTAGTTGTAAGTCTGCTAGATTTTTTTAAATTATTTACTACTAAACTGATCGAAGTTTTACTAATATTTTGAGAAAATAAATTACTACAAAGTAAAATACAACTAATCACAATTGCTAAAAATTTAGTATAGTTCATACTTCTAGTAAAATAAAGTTAGCCTCTTAGACATTAGATTTTCATTCTTAATATTGTAACAAACTTTTATTTAATTGCAAGAATTTCTGAAAATAATATTAAGAAATAATAAAATTTTAACAGCATTTAATAAAAGGATTAACTCCTTTTTAATAAGGACAATTAACGTATACTTTAGGAAACCTCCTCAAAAATTAAAATGCACCCTGCTATTTAGAATACTTACACAAATAAATTACAAGTATCTGAGAACAATGATAAAAAACAAAACTCATAGCACAAAATTTATTTTCAAAATATTTATAAACATAATAGAAAAATAGTTTTTACCTACAATTATTTAATATTCACCCAATTTTTTGAAAATGTGTGGGTGAATGATAACAATTAATTAAAATTAGATTTTCCATTTTTTATAAGACATTCGATTTTAAAAGAGAATAAAATTGAAAAAGTTATTATTGTAATTTTTAAAATTTTACCGAAACACTAACCTTATTTTATCACTCTATTAACCTCTCAATCCCATTTAACAACACGCAAGCTCCTTTTCACAAAATTGAACTTTAGATTATTGCATCCTCGAAGAGCAA
>JANXSD010000161.1 GCA_025352785.1 Bacteroidota bacterium | reverse complement strand
ACAATTTCCTTATTTTCGGGAAAATAGCATCAGCATTAATTATTTGTTTAGAAATGGAATACAATACTAGCAGAGAAAGGTTAATTATCCCCGAGTATGGGAGATGCATCCAGCAAATGGTGCAAGAAGCGAAAGGATTAGCATCGCGAGAAGATCGTAGTAAAGCGGCAGTAACTATTGTGAATGCAATGGCTATTTTAAATCCACTTTTGAAAGATATGACGGATTTTAAGCACAAATTGTGGGATCATCTTTTTATTATGTCGGGCTTTGAACTTGAATGTGATTCTCCATACCCAATGCCAGATAAAGATTTAACACGTGTTAAACCTAAGCCAATTGCTTATCCACAGAAAAAAATTCGTCTTCGTCACTATGGAAGTATCGTTGAATCGATGATTCGCGAGGCTAAATTAATGGAAGAAGGTGTTGAAAAGGAACAGGTGGTGGAGTCGATTGCCAATTTTATGAAGATGAGTTATCTTACTTGGAATCGTGATACTGTTAGCGATGAGTTAATTCGTGATCAGTTGAAAGAACTTTCCGGTGGCGAGTTAACACTTCCTGAAGATGTAAAGCTTGCGATTCGTTATGTCGATCTTCAAGATAGTTCGTTGAGAAGATCAACTATTATGCAGAAAAACCGACTAGTAAAAAAAAGAACTGGATTTAATAACCGTGGCAAATAACCCCTTAACTATGTCGAGTGCGATTGGAGGAGGGAGTTTTGAAATCATGGGTGGATGCCAACTGAGTGGCAGCATCGAACCTCAAGGAGCAAAAAACGAAGCATTACAAATTTTATGTACTGTTTTACTTACTCCTGAAAAAGTTACTATTGAGAATATTCCTGATATCAGGGACGTAAATAAGCTGATTGAGCTGTTATCAAAAATGGGTGTTGTAGTTGAAAAACTGGCTCCTGGCAAGTACTCTTTTGAAGCTCGAGAGGTAAATATGGAGTTTCTTCAAACCAAAGAATTTTCAAAACTTGCTGCATCTCTTAGAGGATCCATCATGATTGTTGGTCCGCTGTTGGCAAGATATGGGAAGGCACATATCCCAAAGCCAGGTGGTGATAAAATTGGCAGAAGAAGACTAGATACTCATTTCATTGGCTTCCAAAGCTTGGGAGCTAAATTCAATTTCGATACTACTGAGAATTTTTTTACTGTTGAGGCTAAGAAACTCAAAGGTGCATACATGTTACTTGACGAAGCTTCTGTAACGGGCACGGCTAACATTGTGATGGCGGCGGTTCTGGCGGAAGGAACAACTACAATTTATAATGCGGCCTGCGAACCCTATCTGCAACAGCTTTGTAAACTCCTAAACAGCATGGGAGCTAAAATTTCTGGTATCGGTTCTAACCTTTTAGTTATTGATGGCGTTACGAGTATGAAAGGTGCTTCGCATCGTATACTTCCAGATATGATTGAAGTAGGAAGTTTTATTGGCTTAGCGGCAATGACGAAAAGTGAGCTTACAATCAAAAACGTAGGACTTTCACATCTTGGCGTGATACCACAAACTTTTCAGCGTCTCGGCATTAAAATGGAATTTAAAGGTGATGACATTTACATTCCAGCACAAGAGAAATACGAGATTGATACTTTTATTGATGGCTCTATACTTACGATTGCAGATGCCATTTGGCCAGGATTTACACCTGATTTATTGAGTGTGGTTTTAGTTACTGCTACACAAGCTGTAGGAACGATTCTTATCCATCAAAAAATGTTTGAAAGTCGTTTATTCTTTGTGGATAAACTGATCGATATGGGTGCACAAATTATTCTTTGCGACCCACACCGAGCGACCGTTATTGGCTTAGGAAGAAGAAATTCTTTAAAAGGAATTTCGATGACTTCGCCTGATATTCGTGCGGGAGTTGCATTGTTGATTGCAGCTATGTCGGCGAAAGGGAAAAGCGTAATTCATAACATTGAACAGATTGATCGTGGGTACGAGCGTATCGACGAGCGACTGAATGCATTGGGGGCTCAAATTATGAGAGTTTAGAAATGAAATTTCCGATTACTTTTGTAGTATTCGTGAGAGAAATAAAAATTGAACAAAACGAAAAAATAATTTGCCTTTTTGGTATCATTATTGCCAAAATGCGACCATAAAAAACGTCAGAAAAATATCATACAAATGAAAAAATCACATCTGTTAATCCTATTCATCGGATTTGCAACACTTACTTTCGGATTTATTTATAACAAAGCCGAACAGAGTCCAAATAACGGAACTAATATAGGAGATAAAGCAGTTGATCTCGCTTATAGCAGTCCAGATGGAAAAACGATAGCGCTTTCATCTTTAAGAGGAAAAATGGTATTACTTGATTTTTGGGCGAGTTGGTGTGGTCCTTGTCGTATGGAAAACCCCAATGTTGTTATTGCATACCACAAGTACAAGGATATGAAATTTAAAAATGGAAAAGGATTTACAATTTATAGTGTGAGTCTTGATCAAAATAAGGATGCTTGGATGAAAGCTATTGCGAAAGATCAGTTAGAATGGTCAGCTCATGTAAGTGATTTAGGAGGATGGCAATCTCGTCCGGCTGCAATTTATGGGGTAACTTCAATTCCAACAAATGTGCTTATTGATGCAAATGGAATTATCGTTGCAAAAAATCTTCGTGGAGCAGCATTAGATCAAGCGCTTGAGCAACTAGTAGCTGGTAAATAAAAATATAGTCGGAAATTCCGGCTTTTATAAAATGCCTCGTCGAATAGACGAGGCATTTTTTTATCTTCGCATGCCAAAATGACGGTTAAGATCTACTGGCAAAATAATTGAATAGCCCCGTCGACAATGAAATTTAAACTGCCATTTAGGGCCAAGAAATGTGAAATGAATCAGGAAACAACCAAAGGAGATGCTACTGCCTCTCAACAACAAGAGAATGCCATTGCTGAAGAATTAAAATTATCATCAGAAGTTGAAGCTTCTGAACAGCAACCTCTTGATGAGGATCCAAGCATTAAATTCATAACTGAAATTGCTGAATTAAAAGACACTCATCTACGTCTTTTTGCTGAATTTGAAAACTATAAACGCCGAACGCTTAAAGAAAGATCGGAGTTGATAAAGTCAGCAGGATCTGACATCTTAACTGCTCTTTTGCCTGTTCTAGATGATTTCGATAGAGCAATAAAGTCAGCTAGTAATACTAGCGATCCCGCTTTAAAGGAAGGGATCTCGCTTATTCACGGCAAGTTGAATGGTATACTTGAACAACGTGGTTTAAAAATCATGAAATCGATTGGTGAACCTTTTAACGTTGATTTGCACGAGGCAATTACCAATGTTCCTGTTGAAGATGAGCTCATGAAAGACAAAGTAATCGACGAAGTGGAAAGCGGATATTATCTCCATGATAAAGTTATTCGATATGCTAAAGTAGTAGTTGGTAACTAATCATTTCTATTAAGTAATTCCATCAAAAATAAAGTAAAAAATATCCAACAATTGCCAACAAAATGATTGTAGGATTCTATATTAATATCATTGAAAAATAAGAATGGCAAAGCGTGATTTTTACGAAATATTAGGAGTAACGAAAGGTGCTTCAGAAGCTGATATAAAGAAGGCTTATCGTCAGATGGCGCTTAAGTTTCATCCTGATAAAAACCCTGATGATAAGTCGGCTGAGGATAAATTTAAAGAGGCTGCAGAAGCGTATGAAGTTTTAAGCAATCCAGATAAAAAAGCGCGTTACGATCAGTTTGGACATCAAGGTGTAGGTGGTGCTTCCGGTGGTGGATCGCATATGAATATGGATGATATCTTCAGTCAGTTTGGAGATATTTTTGGCGGTGGAAATCCATTTGAGAGTTTTTTCGGTGGTAGTGGAGGTGGCCGACAAGGCAGTCGTCGTTCAGTAAATCGGGGAAGTAATCTTCGAATAAAAGTGAAACTCACTTTAGATGAAATTGCGAAAGGTGTTGAGAAAAAAATAAAAGTAAATAAGGCAATAGGTTGTAATACGTGCGGTGGTTCTGGAGCACAAGCTGGATCGGGCGCTTTTCATACATGCGATACTTGCAAAGGAAGTGGTCAAGTGAGAAGAGTTACTAATAGTTTTTTAGGACAAATGCAAACTATCACAACTTGTCCTACTTGTAATGGAGAAGGGCAAGTGATTGCGAGTAAGTGCAAAGCATGTCATGGAAATGGAACGCAACAAGGCGAGGAAGTGATTAGCATTAATATTCCTCCTGGAGTTGGAGAGGGAATGCAACTTACTGTTAGTGGAAAAGGAAATGCTGCGGAACGAGGTGGGATCCCAGGTGATTTATTGATAGTGATTGAAGAAATTCCACATCAAGAATTGCAGCGTGATGGAGATCAGTTGATCTATGATTTATATATCAGTTTTGTAGATGCGACTTTGGGAAGTGCGGTCGAAATTCCAACGATTGAAGGAAAGGCAAAAATTAAAATTGACCCAGGAACGCAAGGAGGAAAAGTGCTACGTTTGAAAGGAAAAGGAATTCCCAAATTGAATAGTTATTCGAGAGGAGACCTCTTGGTAAATATTAATGTTTGGACTCCACAACAAGTGAATTCGGAAGAAAAAAAAACTTTAGAAAAACTTCGTGATGCAGAAAACTTTAAGCCCAATCCTGGTAAGGGTGACAAGAGTTTCTTTGAACGAATGAAGGAATATTTTAATTGATTTTAATGCTTATTGATTTTCCGAATTAACTGGAATAATTTGGTTTGTTTTTTTCTTATGATAAATTTAAATTCTCGATTTAGATTAAAATTTAGCATAGTGAGAGAATTTTATTTAATTACTTTTTCTTCTGCTAATTATGGTAATTCTCATGCTGAGAAACACTCGTTTGTATAAAAATAGTTTCACTTTGAAATGAATTTTTTTTAGATTCGAAATTGTTATTTATTAGCGTTTAATTTAAAATTGGATATCACCATTTGTGATATCCAATTTTAAATAGTTGCTTAATATATAGCTTTTACAATATTTGTCCAATGTGGTTGTCTTTAAACGCCATCACACCAAATTTTCGTCCAAAATACTTGGTATCCATCAGCATATTAGAGCCCATAGGAAAGGTGCTCTTTTTCACCGGCAGAACAGTATCTAGTTTTCTTTGGATAGTTTTTATTGAACAACCATATTTCATGGCAAGTTGTCACTACGTTTGTTTGCCTTCAACATAATCAGCCCAAATTAAAAACCTATTTAGCCGTTTATCACCAAGAAAGCGCTTTCCACAGTTCCCAAATTTATAGCGTTGTACCCCTTTCTCAAAACCATCTTTTGAAACTATTTTGCCCAAGTAATAAAAGCAGTTTTTTCATTCATAACCTATCATTTCTGCAAAGCTATATCCTTCAAGGATTTCAAAACTTTTTATCACCACAAATGTCCATTAGCCCGAAATATTCGATTCTTGATATGATTGTCATCTCAATATGATTGAAAAAACAATGAATTTGCTATTTTTACACATTAAATAAAAAATTACGTTTCCTATATGAGCCTAATAGCAGATATCCATGCACGTGAAATTTTAGATTCACGTGGAAATCCAACAGTTGAAGTTGAAGTAATTACTCAAGATGGTATTTTAGGAAGAGCTGCTGTTCCTTCTGGTGCATCAACTGGTAAACACGAAGCTGTTGAAATTCGGGATAATGATAAAAATCGATACGGAGGCAAAGGCGTTCTAAAGGCTGTGAATCATGTAAATACTGTTATCGCTGAAGAATTACGAGGCATGTCGGTACTTGATCAACTTGCCTTGGATAAAGCAATGATTATCCTCGATGGTACTGAAAACAAATCACGATTAGGAGCGAATGCTATTCTTGGTGTTTCCCTTGCATCTGCAAAAGCTGCTGCAGCAGGATCAGGAATGTCATTGTTCAAATATATTGGTGGGGTAAATGCTCATCTTTTACCATTGCCCATGATGAATATTCTTAATGGTGGCGCACATGCTGATAACCGAATCGACTTTCAAGAATTTATGGTCATGCCAGCAGGTGCAAAGAGTTTTTCAGAGTCGTTGAGAATGGGGACGGAAGTATTTCATACCTTAAAAAAAGTTTTAAAAGACAAAGGCCTAAGTACAAATGTTGGTGATGAAGGGGGCTTTGCTCCCAACTTACAATCGAATGAAGAAGCGATTCAATGTGTAATACAAGCTATAGAGCAGGCTGGTTATAAACCTGGTCATGATATTTGGATTGCGATGGATGCGGCGAGCACAGAGTTTTACGATGAAGAAAGTGGTATGTATATTTTCAAAAAATCTACCGGCGACAAACTTACCTCCTCTCAAATGGTAAGTTTTTGGAAAGATTGGTGTTCAAAATATCCTATCATTTCTATTGAAGATGGTTTAGCGGAAGATGACTGGAAAGGATGGGCTGAATTAAATGCTGCTATTGGTGACAAAGTTCAAATTGTTGGTGATGATCTTTTTGTTACCAATGTAAAACGATTATCGAGAGGTATTGAAGAAAAATCTGCCAATTCCATTTTGGTTAAGGTTAACCAGATTGGCACATTGAGTGAAACGATTTCTGCAGTTTCAATGGCGCAACAAAATTCTTTCACTGCTGTGATGAGTCACCGATCAGGTGAAACAGAAGATTCAACAATTGCTGATTTAGCAGTAGCTTTGAATACCGGACAAATAAAAACTGGCTCGGCATCAAGATCAGATAGGATTGCTAAATACAATCAATTATTACGAATTGAAGAAGAATTAGGAGATAGTGCGGGCTTTAAGGGCTTGAATTTTAAACATATTAGATAAGTATTGATTTTTAGAATGGGAAATGATCCAAATCTACCTGCCGACGAAGAGTTAAATCAGTCGTATGGGGATGACGCTGATGATGAAGAAGGACATCTAATAGAAGAACATTTAGATGATCCCTCTGAATCTGGTCGAAGAAAGAGACGAAAAAAAAGAATTAAAATTCGGAAACGAGTTCGCATAAAGCGAAAGAGTAGTCCGAAGAAAAAAGCACGTAAAATGATGAGTACTGTTGCTTGGGTTCTCATAATTGCCGCATTTATATTCACTTTAATTATGCTAGTTCTTCAACTTGACTTATCATCAAAACATAAAAAAAAGCGTAGTGACAAAACAGAACCATCTGTAAAAACGTTTACAGAATTAATATTACTTACCTGATTATTTGTTGTTATTGGAAGTGCATTTTAGTACCTTCGAGCCTTTAAAATTTTAGAATAGCATTGACCATAAAATGGACCGTTTAAAAGAAAAATTCGCTGCAAAAGCACTTCCTCTCGCTGATGAGATAAAGACTATGATAAAAGAGCATGGTGACCTAGTTTTAGGGAGCTATACTATAGAACAAGTTTATCATGGGATGAAAGGAATGATAGGAATGGTAACCGAGACTTCAAAACTTGATCCTGAAGAAGGAATTCGTTTTAGAGGATATTCGATTCCTGAATTACGAGAAAAACTTCCACGAGGAAGCGGTGGAGAAAATCTTCCGGAGGGAATTTTTTACCTTCTGTTAACAGGCGATTTACCAAGTGAAGATGATGCTCGTGAAGTAAGTAATGCTTGGGCGAGAAGAAGTCAGGTACCAAAGCATGTTTTTGACATGTTGGATACGTTGCCAAAACATACGCATCCGATGACGCAATTCAGCCTTGCGATTTTAGCCATGCAAACGGAAAGTAATTTCGCAGCAGCCTACAGAAAAGGAATCAATAAGAAACAGTATTGGGATCCGATGTACGAAGACATCATGAATTTGATAGCTCGTCTTCCTCGCATTGCAGCATATATTTATCGTCGTACTTACAAAGACAGTGTACATATTGAGCCAGATCCGAAATTAGATTGGGGTGC